>NZ_JAMOYY010000018.1:0-70382 GCF_023669475.1 Blautia sp. MB18-30
AGAGGAGCTGTCCTTAGTACGAGAGGACCGGGATGGACGGACCGCTGGTGGACCGGTTGGCTTGCCAAAGCCATGGCCGGGTAGCCAAGTCCGGAAGGGATAAACGCTGAAGGCATCTAAGCGTGAAGCCCCCCTCAAGATGAGATATCCCATTCTTAGTGAAGTAAACCCCCTTGAAGACGACGAGGTAGATAGGGCAGAGGTGGAAGTGTGGTAACACATGGAGCTGACTGTTACTAATCGGGTGAGGGCTTGACCAACCAGCCGAGGAAGCGGGCAGGATGTAACAGAAATGGGGCGGAACAAGCTTGCTTGTGGAGAACCATTTATGGTACAGACTGGACATTTGCGAAGCAAATGACATCGAACGACGGAGTCGTGAGATGACCACCGCTGGAGTAGCCTAAAGAACAGGCGATGCAGCTTTAGCTGCGAGCACGTGAAGAAAGCTACGGATCGGTACGCAGGTTAAAATTGATTCAAAAAAGATTAACGATCATCAACAGAACATGTATGTAGTTTTGAATATACAATCATGAAAGAGTGGCTTAAACAGCCACTTTTTTATTACCCATAAAAACTGTCCCCTAAAAAAACATAAAAATTGCCCCTTGTAATATACCCAAACAAGCGGTACTATAACATCCAAGTTATTACATTCCTACATTAATACAATCATACATTAAAGTAATAACAAAGGTAATAACGAAACGAGAGGGGAATTATTATGAACACACAGAACAACACAGTAGTTAAACTTGCAGAAACTGCGTTATTAGCAGCTTTATGTTATGTATCCTTCACATTTCTGCAGATCAAGATCCCGGTGCCGGGTGGAGACGCAACATCCATTCATATTGGAAATGCTTTCTGCGTACTTGCAGCACTGCTTCTGGGTGGCGTATATGGCGGACTTGCCGGAGCTATCGGAATGGGAATTGCAGATATCATGGACCCTGTTTATATCACAGGCGCACCGAAAACCTTTGTACTGAAATTCTGTATCGGTCTGATCGTAGGTCTTGTGGCACACAAGGTTGCAAAGATCAATGAGAGTACAGATAAAAAATATGTTTTTAAATGGAGTGTGATCGCATCTGTCGCAGGACTTGCATTTAACGTAATTGCAGATCCTATCGTAGGATATTTCTACAAACAGTACATTTTGGGACAGCCACAGGAACTGGCACAGGCACTTGCAAAAATGAGTGCGGCGGCAACCTTTATCAATGCAGTTGTATCTGTAATTCTGGTAGCGATCATCTATAATGCAGTACGTCCGGTACTGATCAAAAGTCATCTGATCACAGTTACCAACAACAAAAATCAGGTTGCGTAAAACGACATACTAAAAAAATAATAAAAAACAAGAAATAACACAAGACAGCGAAATGGAAGTTAAAATTCATTTCGCTGTTTTTTTATGCGTGTATAGGATCATTTTTTATATGGTTATCCTCACATAGAAAACAAATTTCGGAACAACCAAGATCTGTTTTGACGTATCCATGGCAGTGATTGCTGCGGTACTTTCCTTCGTATTTGCGGGAAGACTGGATGGTGTAAGAGAAGGTACTGTTATTTCCGCATATTCTCCCGCACCTTCGTAGGTGTGCACCCGAAGTGCTCCTGGAACATCCGTCGAAACAGCTTATAATTGGTGAATCCATGGCGTTCTAGGATCACATGCACGGGGTCTTTCGTATTGATCAGATTTTTGTAGATAAAAGAAAGTCTGTATTCATTCTGATATTCCCAAAATGTAACCCCCATCTTTTTCTTGAAAAACGGCAGAAATATCCAGTCTGGAGATAAGCAACACCTGCGATCTCATCCAGAGAATAGGCCGTTTGTAATTCTCAGAAATATAATTCAGCACCAGATTCAGCCGGTCCAGATCTTTTTTCAGCCGGCTTAGATCACTTTGAAAAACTTTGACACTGAAATTGTGACACAGCTGGAACAAAAGTTCAAAGATCAGGATATTGCAGACGAGAGTCGTATGGTGGAGTAAAAAGATACAAAAAAAGCGGAGATTTATCGTTATAAAGACTATTGAAAATAAAAGAAGTTTGTAGTAAGGTAGTAGCTACAACGCTTACGAAAGGGAAGACTGTTTCGGGTGGGCAGTCTCCTTTTTGTGGAGAATTTTGGATGAAGGAAAACGAAAAACAAGGGGGAAGAATTTATGGAGAAGGTAAAAGAGAAATCTTCTTTTTTCCGAAAGTTCGTAGGAGATAAGAGGTTTTATCTGATGGTCCTGTCTATTGCAGTACCGATCATGGTACAGAACGGGATCACAAATTTTGTCAGTCTTCTGGACAATATTATGATCGGTCGTATCGGTACCGAACAGATGTCTGGAGCGGCGATCGTCAATCAGCTGATCTTTGTATATAATCTATGTATTTTCGGCGGGGTGTCCGGAGCGGGAATTTTTACAGCACAGTATTTCGGACAGAAGGATCATGAGGGTGTCCGCCAGACACTTCGTTATAAACTGTGGATGGCAGTGATTCTGACAGCGATCACCATTATACTGTTTCTGACAGCAGGGGGGTCACTGATCAGCATGTATTTAAAAGGTGACGGAACCGCACAGGAGATCAGGGATACTCTTATTTATGGGAAACAGTATTTATGGATCATGCTTCTGGGACTTCCGCCATTTATGATGGTGCAGGTCTATGCAAGTACTTTACGTGAATGCGGTGAGACCGTACTTCCAATGAAGGCCGGGATCGTGGCAGTGCTGATCAATCTGATATTTAATTATCTTCTGATCTATGGAAAATTCGGATTCCCGGAAATGGGAGTAAGAGGTGCGGCTGTTGCCACAGTGCTCTCCAGATATGTGGAAGCCTGCATTGTCCTGAGCTGGACACATAAGCATACAGAAAAGAATATTTTTGCACAGGGTCTGTATTCAACATTAAAGGTTCCGGCGAACCTGACAAAGAAGATACTTATTAAGGGAACCCCGCTGCTTCTGAATGAGACCTTATGGGCAGCCGGAGTGGCCATGCTGACACAGTGTTATTCGGTCCGTGGACTGAACGTGGTTGCGGGATTAAATATTTCCAATACCATCAACAATGTATTTAATATCGTATTTATCGCACTTGGAGATTCGGTAGCCATTGTTGTAGGACAGCTTCTGGGGGCAGGTAAGATGAAGGAAGCCAGAGATACGGACAACAAGATGATCGCATTTTCTGTGTTCTGCTGTACCTGCGTGGCAGCTGTGATGTTTGTAATGGCACCACTGTTTCCAAGGCTTTACAATACTAATGCTGAGGCACGTACTCTGGCGAAATATTTTATTATGCTCACAGCATTTTTCATGCCGCAGAATGCATTCTTGCATGCAACATATTTTACTTTGCGTTCCGGTGGAAAGACCATCGTTACATTTCTGTTTGACAGTGTGTTTATCTGGGTGGTAAGTGTAACGATCGCATTTACCTTAAGCCGTTTTACAGGTCTGCCTGTACTTGTGATCTACGCAATGGTCCAGGCAGCGGATATGATGAAATGTGTCATTGGATTTATCCTTGTAAAAAAAGGCGTATGGCTTCAGAATATCGTTTCATAGAATTTTTTGAAATCTTCCGGGAGGGGTGCTTCCAGGGAGATTTCTTTTTTGGCATTTTTGTCATGATGCATGGAAACCCGGGTGTCGGAAGCAGATTCATCAATTGAAAATGGAAGTTGAAATTTAAGCTTCCATGCGTGGAGTGCAGCCCGGGAAAACGGATTCGATATGTCCGATAAACAGTACAGAGAATCACCCAGAAGAGGATGCCCGAGAGATGCCATGTGTACACGGATCTGATGGGTACGGCCGGTTTTCAGACGGAGCATTACAAGAGAAGCCGGAGCTGCTGCGTCAGGGCCGGTAGATTTCAGAACAGAATAAAGGGTTTCTGCATGTTTGCTTCCGGGAAGCGTGCCATCTGTGGATACGACCATTTTCAGACGGTTATCCGGGTCAGGTGCAAGGGGAACGGAGATTCTGTGAAAAGCTCCATCTTCATCCACAGGCATGAAACCGGAAACTGCAGCTAGATAGGTTTTCTCTGAAATCCCTTCTTCACGCTGGTTCTGTAATCTGGCGGCAGCAGTCTGGTTCCTGGCAAAGAGCAGGATACCGGAGGTTTCTTTATCCAATCGTCCGATAGACCGGACTTTGGTAGGCTCTCCTTTGGAACGGAAATAGGAAGCCACCTGGTTGGCGAGACTGTCACTGTAGTGAGAACCGGAAGGGTGAGTGACAATCCCGGCAGGTTTATTTATGGCGAGGATATCCTGGTCTTCGTATATGATCGCCAACTCAGGAAGAAACTGTGACGTTGTAGCCGGTGAATGATAATTGTGAGAATTGACATCAGAACCTGCAAATTCTGAAGCTGCGGAATCAGAATATGAAATTGCGTCTGCGGAGAACTGGAAATTGTGATTGGACGAATTGACAGTAAAGGATGAAGATTCCAGCTGGGCAGAATCCACATCGTCCGCTTCCAGGCATATTATGATCTGATCCCCGGGATAAGCGGTTTCCGTTACCCGGCACTGCTGTCCGTTTTTCCGGATACCACCGGGACGAAACTTCGCCTGGCTGATCTGCTTTTTTGTAAGACCTGCCTGCGTGCGAAGAAAGCGGGAGACAGGTGCCGGAACAGCTGTTTTCGGGATATAGATAGTAAGATAGCGGTTCATTGTGAGGAATCCTCCGATTCTATTAAATTAATAAATATTTACAGGAATTTGGATGCAGGAGATTTTTACTTATGCTGATAATAAAAAACAGCAACTTGAGTCCGATCCCTCAGCTGCAGTTTATCCAGAATGGAACTGAGATAATTTCGTACCGTTCCCTCACTGAGAAACAGTTCTGTGGCAATCTCTTTATTGCTGTATCCGTTGGCAATCAGCCGGATGATATCCAGCTCCCGTTCGCTGATGTTTCTGGAAGCATAATCAAATCCGTCGGAAGACTGCAGGAGTTCAGGGATTTTGGATATAATCTCTGTGCCGAATACGGTCTGGCCGGAGTAAACCGCCTGAAGGGCCGGAAGAATGCTGGTATGATCCTGCTTCAGAAGATAACCCTTTGTGCCGAGGCGGAGGGCTTTTACAATATATTCATCATCGGAAAAAGTAGTCAGAAGAAGAATTTTTGCCTCTGGAAATTCGCCCAGGATCTTTCTGGAAGCTTCCAGTCCGTCCATTCCTTTCATACGGATATCCATCAGAAGAATATCCGGAAGATACTCTCTGTACAGAGAGCAGGCTTCTTCACCATCAGAGCCGGTGGCAGTCACTTCGATATCCGGGTTTGCTTCAAGAATGGTTTTTAGTGCTCCTGCAACCAGGCAGTCGTCGTCTACGATTATAATTTTCATGTCAAAATCTCCTGTTTATGAGTTATAAAAAGTAAATTTACAGATCAGAAAAAACAGACGGATCCAATATGCCGGGAAAGTACTTTGATCAAATCAGGAAGGTTTCCGGCAAAGGGAGAAATATCTGTCTGATTCAATTAGAAACAGATTTCGGGACCGTCACAAAGATCCGAAAACCGTTCTCCTGCGTAATCTGGACCGTACCGCCCAGCGCCTTTGCACGGTCACGGATATTGGACAGTCCCATACCACCGGAAGTATTTTTGGCCTTATTGCTGTCTGATCCAGTTTGCATATCCGGAATTCCATTTTCCGGTGTCCCATTATCCTCAATGCACAATTGATAAAGTGCAGGATGCTCCCGCAGAAGAATATTCACAGAATCCGCATTACTATGCCGCATCACATTGGAAAGCCCTTCCTTTGTAATACTGATCAGACTGTATTTCACCTCTCTTGGAATCTGCCTGGACATATCATAAGTAAGATTCACCGGGCAGAAGGTGAAATCCTTTACAAGTCCTTTTATGGCATCTTCCAGATTTATCGCATCGTCATGAAGATCATGTACACTGGAACGAATGCTGTTCATAGCACCGTTCAGGGATTCTTCCAGATTTCCAAGCAGAGGATCAAGAGAATCATTTTTGTTGATGGTTTTGCAGGCAGCAGTCATAAGGATAGAACGGGATAGTACATGTCCCACATTATCATGGATCTCTCTGGCAATTCTGTTTCGCTCGCGCAATGTAGCAGCATAAATCTCGTAATCCTGTTTTTCCAGAAGTGCCTTGTTTTTTTCAGAAAGAAGAAGCGTATGTTCCTCACTGTCATCCCGAATCTGATGGAAATCCTGGTAAAGAGCCTGATATTTTCCGGCATAGAGCCAGAGAAAAAATGAGAGAATGAAACCAAAAATCCCAAGCAGACAAAGAACTGCCGGAAATCTATTGATCTGAAAAACCAGAAATCCCCAAAGTGGAAGCTCAGCCACTGCCAGAGGAAAAAGCCCGGCAGATAAGGTCTGATACAGCAGCAGCGGGAAAAACAGAAGAAGATCCGAAAACCACAGGGAACATAATCCAAAGATCACATAGCTTCCTGCAAGAACCGGAATGATATTTCCGGCGGGTTTCAATACTGGCAAAGAATTGTGTGAACAGGATTCTGTTTTACATACCTTGCACAGATAAGTAATGCAGCAAAGGATCACCGCAAAAAGGAGGGCAAACACAAGAGCCTGATCTGCAGGCACATAAAAAAATGTTAAAGTACTGTATAAAAGCAATAGTATGGAATCTGTAAAATAACGCATAAAAAATATACCCTCCTTTCTCAGAATTACAGCATTTTCCGAAAGTCAGGCAGATAACCGGCTAAAATTATCGTATCCTGTTCCAGGAGAACCCCTTTTGCTGCACAAATTTCTGAAATCAATGTGTCTTTATTATAATATACCGGTTCCTTCCCTGCAAAGAAAAATCTATCCTTCTGAAAAAGACATGACATTTGTCATTCGCAGGTGGTGACATTCAACACTTGGTGCAGAAAGAAGAAAAGGATATAATGGCATCATAGAAGAAATATGAATTTCTGCGAAAAAGACATAAAAGTCCTGCTTAATGGACTGTAAAAAAGGAGGAAAACATATGCCACAGAGTATGGTCCACATAGAAAATCTGGTAAAACGATACGGTGATCTTACCGCACTGAATCATCTGGAACTGGATATCCGGGAGGGTGAGATCTTCGGATTACTTGGTCCCAACGGCTCGGGAAAGACAACGGCCATCAGCTGCCTCTTGTCACTTCTGAAATATGACAGAGGTGAAATAAAGATATTCGGAGAAGAGATGAAGCCGGACAGCTATAAGCTCAAGGAACAGATTGGGATCGTGCTTCAGAATGTAGCCGTTTTTGATGAGCTGACAGTGCAGGAAAATATCGATTATTTCTGCGGCCTTTACATACGGGACAGGAAACGGAGAAAAGAGCTGGTGGAGGATGCCATTGAATTTACAGGTCTTGAAGATTTCCGCAAAATGTACCCGAAGAAGCTTTCCGGGGGCCTTTTACGAAGATTGAACATTGCCTGCGGGATCGCCCACAAGCCAAGACTGATCATTATGGATGAGCCGACGGTAGCTGTAGACCCACAGAGCAGAAACAAGATCCTGGAAGGGATCCAGACGCTGAACCACCAGGGCTCCACCATTATCTACACATCCCATTACATGGAAGAGGTGGAGCAGATCTGTACCAGGATCGCCATCATGGATCACGGAAGAGTCATCGCTCAGGGAACAAAGGAAGAATTGAAGCAGATGATCAAAACAGGAGAGACCATCACCGTAGAAGCCATTGCCCTGGAAGAAAAAAATCTCCGGGATATCCGCACACTGGAGCATGTGTTTGATGTGCAGTATGAAAAACAGGTGCTGGTCGTGCGCTGTACCGATGCGAAGCATAACCTGATCCGTCTTCTTAATTATCTGCAAAGCCAGGATATTTCTTTTGGAAGAGTCTTTTCCGAACTGCCTACATTAAATGATGTCTTTCTGGAGATCACCGGAAAACAGCTGAGAGATTAGGAGGGATGGGAGATGTTGCATTTACTGAAATACAGTTTTCTTTCCAAGATCCGGAATTTTAACATTGTATTCTGGCCGCTGGTCTTTCCGCTTGTGCTTGGAACTTTTTTCTATTTTGCATTCGGAAATATCAATGAAGCAGATTTTCAGACGGTCCCGGTGGCAGTGGTGAAGGAAGCTTCTGCGGATACGTTTTTTATGACCTATCTGGATGAAGTGGAAAAAAGCAGTCCGGATCTTTTAAAAGCAGAAGAAATGTCGGAAAAGGAAGCGCTGGAAGCACTGCAGGATAAAAAAGTAGAAGGGATTTATTATGTGGGAAAAGAGCCTTCCCTTACAGTAGCAGGAATCGGAATAGAAGAAAGTATCCTTCAGACAGTTCTCGACAGCTGCGAAAACACCAGAACGACCATCACCAATATCATGAAAAAAAATCCGCAGATGGATATGGAAACCATGAAATCCTTGTTAAGTTCCGACAGCCTGGTAAGGGAAGTCTCTCTTGGTGGCCGGACCATTGACGGAAATGTGCAGTTCTTTTACGCACTGATCGCCATGGCCTGCCTGTATGGATGCTTTATCGGATTTGGCTCTGCGATCGGGATCCAGGCCAATATCACACCTCTGGCAGCCAGACGGTGTGTAACGCCGACCCACAAGCTGAAGCTGATCCTTACAGACCAGCTGACATCTTTTGCTCTGGGCTATGTGGACGTGATCATTCTGATCCTGTATCTCCGGTATATTCTCAATCTGGATTTTCAGGGACAGATGGGAAAAATGCTGGTGGTATCTTTTTTCGGAAGTCTCATCGGTGTATCTATGGGAATGTTTATAGGCAGCTTCGGAAAAATGCAGGAAGGCGTCAGAATCGGGCTCATGCTTGGAATCTCTATGGTAAGCAGCTTTCTTGCCGGACTGATGAACGGAAATATGAAGGATATCGTGGAAAAAAGTGTTCCGTTTGTGAACCGGATCAATCCTGCATCACTGATCTCAGATGCGTTTTACTGTATCAATGTATATGATGATATGACCAGATACTATAGAAATCTGATCACACTGGCGGTAATGTGCGTGGTGCTGGTGATGGCATCCTTTTTCATGGTCAGGAGGGAACGTTATGACAGTATTTAAAGGCTATATGAGGATCATGAAAAAAAATACAGGTCTGATCCTCCTGTATCTGGGCATTTTTTTCGGAGTGACAATGGCACTTCAGGCAGCGGCCGGTAAGGAAACTTATACCAGCTATGAAAGCGAAAAAATAAAGATCGGAGTGGTGGATAAAGACAACGGACCACTTGCAGAAGGACTGGTAAAATGGCTTGAAGGTACGCATCACGTGACCATGCTGGAGGATAACAGGGAGAAGCTTCAGGAAGAGCTTTTTTACAGAAATGTAGAATACATCGTGGTGATTCCTGAGGATTTTTATGAGAACTGTATGGTAAACGGCGAAAGTATTTCTGTGACCAAGGTGCCCGGATCTTATTCGGCATATTATGTGGATCAGCAGCTTGAGAGCTGCCTGAATACAATGCGGACATATCTGAAAGCCGGTTTTTCCCAGAAGGAAGCGGCAACAGCGATCCTGGATAAAAAAAGAGGAGAAGTCACCATGCTGGATACAGATGAAAACAGTGGTACGTCCGGATGGCTCTATTATTTCCGATATATTCCATATCTGTTTCTTGCATTACTTTGCTATGTGATGGGATATGTTCTGATGGCTTTCAAAAAAGACGATATACCAAAGAGAATGCAGGCATCTGTGATCTCTGCAAGACGACAGAGTCTGGAAGGGCTTCTGGCCATGTTTATCATGGGCGGGGGCTTATGGGGAATCGGTATGGCTGGAGCCATCCTTATGTATGGAAAAATATTTCTCGGTTCAGAAAATTTCGGATACTATGTACTGAACACTCTGGTAATGATGGCAGTGGCACTTTCACTTTCCTATCTGATCGGTCTTTTTGTAAAAAACAGTAACATGTTAAGCGGGATCGCAAATATCCTGTCTCTTGGAATGTGCTTTCTGTGTGGTGTGTTTGTTCCCATGAATATTATGGACAGAAACGTCCTGAAGGTGTCTCAGTTTCTTCCTGTGTACTGGTATGAAAACGTAAATGAGACTCTTGGAAGTTATAGCCACCTAACAGGTGAGGCAGCTGTATCGGTGTGGAAAGGCATTGGACTGGAAGCTATGTTTGCGGTAGTTTTTGTCTGCATGATCCTGGCAGTGACCAGGTATCAGCGGCAGAAATAACAGAAAATAATAGCAGATGGCTGTTAATTATGGTAGGATATAGCTGATAAAGATGATTTGCGGAGAAAAACATGAAAAAAATACAAGTTTTACTAAAACCACAATGTAATGCAGAAATTCAAAATCAGTTTGCAACAAAATTCGGAGATCAGTGCGAATTTACATTTCAGGGCAAAGAAACTGAGGATGCGATCGCAGCAGCAGAAGTAGTGATCGGAGAGCCAGAGGAAGAAGAAATCCTGAAAGCAGAAAATCTTCGATGGATCCAGCTGACCTGGGCCGGTGCGGACAAATATACAAAAATGAAAGCATTCCCGACAGGAGTTACATTAACCAATGCTTCCGGCGCTTTTGGAAAGATCATATCAGAATATGTGATCGGGAATATCCTTGCGCTGTACCGTGAACTTCCGAACTACTGGAAGAACAAACAGAAACACCTCTGGGTACAGAATCGATCATCAGAAACCATATATGGAAAAAACATTCTCATCCTGGGAACCGGGGATATAGGAAGAAATATTGCCCATAGAATGAAAGCGTTTGAAACGCATGTGACTGGAATAAAAAGAACTGCAGTCCCGGAGCATTTGCAGCAGATGAAAGAGTTTGATGAGGTATATGATCTGACAGCGCTGGATCAGCAGCTTCAGAAAGCGGACATTGTGATCGGCTGTCTCCCGGGAACACCGGAAACAAAAGGCATTTTGAATTACGAACGGCTGTATTCCATGAAAAAAGATGCAATTCTGGTTAATGTAGGAAGAGGAAGCCTCATTCCAACAGAAGACCTGATCAGAGTACTGGAGGAAGGCCACTTAAAAGGAACGGTCCTGGATGTATTTGAAACAGAACCATTGCCGGAGACATCACCTCTTTGGAATATGGAAAACGTCCTTATCACTCCACACATTGCAGGCCCGAGTTTCGGTGGAAACGCTGAAGTTCAGGATATGATCTGGAACATCTGCATGGAAAATCTGGAACGATATCTGAATGGAAAAAAATTAAAAAATATTGTCCGGTTAAAGGATGGGTATTAAATAAAAAAGATAGTTACAAGCTCCTTCTGATAAACTGTGAAGCAGTTATTCGGTTATGAGCAAGTAGCGAAGCGGATGCTTTTATCCGCTTGACTAAAAATACATTTATGGATATTTAAGAAAGAGACAGAGTGCATAATGATAACACGTCAGAAACTGATTGATCAGATAGAAAAATACAAGCCATATAATGAGCAGGAAGAAAAAGATAAAATCCTGATCCTGGACTGGATCAGAAATAATGAGAATGCTTTTTCCAGGGAAAATGCAGTAGCCCATATGACAGCTTCTGCCTGGGTAGTAAACAGAGAACGGACGAAAGTCCTTATGGTATATCACAACATATACAATTCCTGGTCCTGGCTTGGAGGACATGCAGATGGAGAGACGGATTTACTATCCGTTGCTGTCAGAGAAGTAAAAGAAGAGGCAGGGATTTCCAATGTTCGTCCGGTGTCAGAAGAGATTTTTTCCCTGGAATCCCTGACTGTAGACGGCCATGTGAAAAAAGGAAAATATGTATCCAGCCATCTGCACTTTAACCTAACATATCTCCTTGAGGCAGATTCAGAAGAGGCTGTTTCCATAAAAGCAGATGAAAACAGCGGTGTAGCCTGGTTTTCACCGGAAGAAGCATTGATGAGATCAACAGAACCGTGGTTTGTGGAACATGTTTATATTAAGCTTTTGAAGAAAATGAATCTATGTTATAATGGGATAAAGACAAAAGAGGTTTGACATTGACTGAGCAAATACGAAAATCTGACTGTAATGTAAGACAATACAGTTTTGCAGGGATCGACGGGAAGCAAGGTTAAAATAAAAGAATAAAGGACTGGATTGTATGAAAATGCAGTCTTTTTTTTATTCATAAGGAATAGGTAAACTGTTAGCTGAGAAAGGGGGAAACAAACATGAAAAATTATTCAGAGGATGCGGACAGACAGTATCACATTCAGGTAGCAAAAGGAGAAGTGGGACGTTACGTTATTTTACCGGGAGATCCGAAACGCTGCAAAAAGATCGCACAGTATTTTGATGATCCGGTTTTGGTAGCAGATAACCGGGAATACGTAACATACACCGGAACACTGGACGGAGTGAAGGTAAGTGTGACATCTACCGGAATCGGCGGACCGTCCGCTTCTATCGCAATGGAAGAGCTTTATCGGTGCGGGGCTGACACATTTGTACGCATCGGAACTTGCGGTGGAATGCAGCCGGAGGTAAAAAGTGGTGATATTGTTGTTGCAACGGGCGCGATCCGCATGGAGGGCACCAGCAAAGAGTATGCACCTATTGAATTCCCGGCAGTGGCAAATCTGGAAGTGATCAATGCACTTGTGGAAGGAGCAAAGAAAGAAGGATGTGAATTCCACACAGGTGTGGTACAATGTAAGGATTCCTTTTATGGCCAGCATGAGCCGGAAACCAAGCCGGTCAGCTATGAACTGATGAATAAATGGGAAGCGTGGAAACGTCTCGGCTGTCTTGCGTCGGAGATGGAATCCGCTGCTCTTTTTATAGTGGCAAGCCATTTAAAAGTACGTGTGGGCTCCTGCTTCCTGGTGCTTGCAAATCAGGAAAGAGAAAAGCTGGGTTTGGATAATCCTGTGGTACATGATACCGATAAGGCAATCCAGGTTGCAGTACAGGCGATCCGTGAACTGATTCGTGCAGATCAGGCACAGAAAAAAGAAGAATAACGTATACATGCCTGATTCAGGAAAGGTGGGAAAATTATGGAAGAAAAACAGATCAAAGAAATGATCGATCTGGCGATCAGACAGATGGACTATTCCTATGCGCCATACTCACATTTTCATGTAGGGGCGGTACTTCTTGCAAAAAACGGTACCTATTATACCGGGTGTAACATAGAAAATGCTGCCTATACTCCAACAAACTGTGCGGAAAGAACTGCTTTTTTCAAAGCGGTCAGTGAAGGCATGAGAGACTTTCAGGCAATCTGTATCGTTGGCGGCAAGGATGGTGTTCCTACAGAGTATGCAGCACCCTGTGGAGTATGCAGACAGGTTATGATGGAGTTCTGTGATCCGGAAACCTTTCAGATCATACTGGCAGTCAGCAGAGAAAAATATGATATCTTTACGTTAAAGGAACTGTTGCCATTTGGATTTGGACCGGATAATCTGAAGAAACTGAAGTGATAAGCGCATGTGGATACGTGCAGAGATTTTCACGATATGAATGCAGTGAGAAGTAAAATATTGAAAAGTGATCGCCCGGATGTTGATATGACAGGCCGGGCGATCACTTTTTCTGCCATACAATAAAAAACGCTGAAAATCCTTAATTAAGGTTTTTCAGCGATTCTAATAGCAGGGGATGAGAGAATCGAACTCCCACCAAAGGTTTTGGAGACCCCTATCATACCATTTGACCAATCCCCTATATTAAATTGTGTTTTCATCACTGTTGCAATTATACATATAAAATATACAATTGTCAAGAGATGAGAGTGCTTTTTGTATAATAAAATATAAATAAAATTCTTCCTGTCATAAATCGGCAGAAAAGCGGAGATGGAGGGATTTGAACCCTCGCGCCGGTTGCCCGACCTACCGCATTTCGAGTGCGGACCCTTCAGCCACTTGGGTACATCTCCGGATGCAAACCTTTATTATTATATAAGGTATCCGGAGAAAGGTCAATCTTTTTTAAAACTTTTCTTTTTTGTATTATTGACGAATCTTCCAGACTATAATATGATAATGAGATAAAGTGTACAGACAGAAGTGGATGTGCAGAAATGGAGGGAATTATGAGCGATAAGAAATCAGCGATTCTCAGAGCGGCGAAGGGTCTTACTGAGAATTATGCTTCAGAAGAACTTTTTATGCCGAAGAGCGGCAGACGTCTGCCGAACCGTTCGGTGATCATTGATATAGTAAGAGATCTGAAATCTATTGTATTTCCGGGATATTTCAGTACGGATACCAGTGCTACCGTATTTCCGGAGTATTATGTGGGACACAGACTGAATGATCTTTATGACAGATTGAAGAATCAGATCGAGATCGCACTTCTTTATCACGGAGAGGAACCGGAAGAAGCAGCAGCTCATGCAGACAGAACTGCATGTGGATTTTTTGAGCAGCTTCCTGAGATCCAGAGACTGCTTCTGACAGATGTACAGGCTGGTTTTGATGGTGACCCCGCAGCCAAGAGCAAGGAAGAGATCATTTTTTCATATCCGGGATTATTTGCTATCTACGTGTATCGTCTGGCACATGTTCTTTATAAAGAAGAGATCCCATTTATCCCGCGCGTGATGTCGGAATATGCTCATGGCCGTACAGGAATCGATATCAACCCGGGAGCGACCATCGGAGAGTATTTCTTTATCGATCATGGTACCGGTGTGGTTGTAGGTGAGACTACAGAAATCGGAAATAATGTAAAACTGTATCAGGGAGTGACACTGGGAGCGCTTTCCACAAGAAAGGGACAGCAGCTTGCCAATGTAAAACGTCATCCGACGATCCGTGATAATGTAACGATCTATTCTAATTCCACAGTGCTCGGTGGTGAGACGGTTGTAGGAGAGAATACGATTATAGGTGGTAATACCTTTATCACAGAATCCATTCCTGCAAATACCAAGGTCAGTGCAAAAAGTCCGGAGCTTGTGATCAAGAAACCGAAGGCCCAGGTTTCTGCCACAAATGTATGGGAGTATTGATAAAAAATCCAATAAATAAAAAAAATAAAAAATTTCAAAAAACCTGTTGACAAATAAAACAGCATGCTATATACTAATCATCGTTGCAGCGGTCAAGCGATCGGTAATCACCGAAGCGACGATGCGCGGGTGTAGTTCAATGGTAGAACACCAGCCTTCCAAGCTGGATACGTGGGTTCGATTCCCATCACCCGCTTATGCGATAGTGGCGTAGTTGGTAACGCGCGACCTTGCCAAGGTCGAGACCGCGGGTTCGAGCCCCGTCTATCGCTCTCATCGAAGGATGAAGATTTATAATTTCATAACTGCGGGTGTAGTTCAATGGTAGAACACCAGCCTTCCAAGCTGGATACGTGGGTTCGATTCCCATCACCCGCTTGTGCGATAGTGGCGTAGTTGGTAACGCGCGACCTTGCCAAGGTCGAGACCGCGGGTTCGAGCCCCGTCTATCGCTCTTCGGAACTCTGAGGATGATCAGAGTTCTTTTTTGTTGCGAAAAAATCCTCTGCTTTATTTTTATGCAGCAGAGGATTTTTCGCGTTATGTGTTACTGCGTAGCTTATTCAGTTGTTTCACCCTGATCGATCAGAGTATAGAAGGTCAGAAGATAAAGCCCGCATAAGCCTACAAGTCCGTAGATGATCCGGGAGAGCCAGCTCATGCTTCCGAACAGGAATGCTACCAGATTAAAATTAAAGAAGCCGATCAGACCCCAGTTTATGGCACCGACCACAGCAATGGTCAGGGTGAAGTACTGCAGACATTTATTTGACATAAGTCACCATCCTTTCGTTATACAGGAAATAGTTTTTCATGGAATCGAAAAAATATACACAGGAATGAGAAAAAGAAAAACGGAAATTTCTGCCAGCCATGAAAAAATCATGAAGGAGAAATTTCCGTTTTCCTTTCATATGCAAGATAAAATGTAAATTTCCGGTTTATCGAATTTGGATCGTAAATATCCGCCAGGCGATTCCGATATCTTACTTCAGCTTCAGAATCTGAGAGGTTGTCTGTCCGCCGCTTACATTCAGAGTTTCTTTGCCCTGAAGCGTTACATCATTGGTAGTATCCTTCAGAAGAAATACCTGGCATACAGTGACGGTTTTTCCGGGATCAATGGTGCTCATGTAGTTATCTACAGCATCATCGCTGGCTTCCGGATAAGTTCCTTCCAGAACTTCTCCGTTCTGGGAAGCCTGCAGGGTGAAGTCTACAAATGCACTGGACTGGGAATCGCCGGAGTTTGTATAGTCGTAGTAGATCATCAGACAGGGATTTCCGCCGTAGTCCTTGGAAATCGCAAACTGTTTGAAACGGACGGAGAATTTGTCAGTTGTAATATCAATGGATGCACTTGTACCCTCAGCAGAGGCCGTGCTGCCTGGGGTGGAAGAATCCTCTGCAGCGGCAGAACTGCTATCTGTGCTGTCATCCGTAAGCTGGGATGATATTTCGTCTTTTACGCTTTTGAAGTTTGCGCACATAACCTTGACTGTGGTGTCATCCAGAGAAACGATCTTCCAGTCGCTGCCGATTTTGATCAGAGGATAGGTAATATCGATCTCACTGTATTTCTCATCAGCTGTGGAAGCATTTTCGGCAAGAAGTGCAGCGAGCATTTCCTGGATATCATCCTGTGTCATTTCCTTTCCGGCATAGGCTGCGACAGCAACCTTACGGGTGTATTCCTGAATAGTTGCTGCATAGATATTGGTTCCGTCAATATATTTCATGTGAACCGTTATCCTGGCAGTTCCGTTCTGGATGTCAAATTTGTTTTTGGTGATCTTGTAGGTCATTTTTTTGTTGACGGTAGTGAAGAAATCTGTGTAAGCAGAATCACGGATATCTGCATCATCCAGAGCACTGAGATCATGACTCTGGAGAAGGTTCTCCATTGTGGTAAAATCCATGTTCTGCATGCCTGTGAGAAATTCTTCTGTGGCTTCTACCGGTTTATGGCGCTGCATCATATACCAGGCGGTTCCGCCGGCTGCGGCAGCGATCAGAAGGATGATCAGACAGATCACAAGAGGCTTTTTGCTTTTTTTCTTTCTGTGGGGAGTGTCGTCTTCAAAATCATTGGAGATCAATGATCTGGAGAGCTCATCGTCATAAAAATCATTATTGTCTTCTGTATTCATTATTCCTCCTTACAATAAGTCATTCTGGTTTTCGGGTGGGTGGGTCAGAGGATATCTGTTTGCATTTGCGGGCAAACAGCATCACCCTATGTTACCGTAACGATTATATCATAGGTTTACTGTTTGAGAAACCCCCTGTGTTATGATATACTGGAAGACACAGAAAAAGTGGTTGAGTACAGGTGACAAAGCGGAATGCGAATGCCCGCTTTATGCAGCAGAAAAGGTGAGGTGAAATATATGTTACGGACAATTCAGTATTCATTTCCTTCAAAAGCAGACGGATTGGAAATTTCCTGCCTGGCAGTAGTGCCGGAGTTGGAACGTAATGAGAAATACCGTGGGATTATACAGATCGTTCACGGAATGAGTGAGTACAAGGAACGCTACATTCCTTTTATGGAATATATGGCAGAGCGAAAATATATAAGTGTGATCCATGATCACCGTGGCCATGGGAAAAGCGTACGCAGTAAAGAGGATCTTGGATATATGTACGGTGGTGGGGCGGATGCCATGCTGCAGGATATCCATACGGTGAACTGCTTGATCAAGGATCATTTCCCAGGTATTCCGCTGATCCTTTTCGGACACAGCATGGGCTCTCTGGCAGTTCGTGCCTATGCAGCGCATCATGACAGCTGTATGGATATGCTGATCGTCTGCGGCTCACCCAGCTATAATGCATTTCGGCCGGTCGGAGTAGCTCTGGCAAAGGCGGGAAAGACTGTTTTCGGGCCTAAACACAGTGCGGGTCTGATCGAGATGATGTCTTTTGGAAGCTATGCAATGCACTTTAAAAAAGAAAAAAACCGTTTTTCCTGGATCTGCTCTGATCCGCAGGTTGTGCAGGATTATTCGGATTCAGAATACTGTGGATTTACCTTTACGGATGATGCATATCTGGCACTTTTTGACCTGATGAAAAGAGCCTATGATGTGAAGCACTGGAAGTGTACAAAGCCGGAAATGCCGGTGCTGTTTATTAGTGGGGCGGAGGATCCCTGCATGGGAAATGTGAGACAGTTTGCGAAGTCTGTCCGTGCCATGCGTTGTGCAGGATACCGGGATGTCCGGGGAAAATTATATCCGGGAATGCGCCACGAGATCCTGAATGAGAAAGACAGGGAAAAGGTTTATCATGATATATTTACATATATCTGCAAAAAAGGACTTTGAACGCTCTGTGACAGAGTGATATAATAAAAATCTGAGTGCTCCTGCAGACATCTGTGAGAGGGCGCAACTACTGAGAAAACAGGAGGATTCGTAAATTATGAGAGCAAGTGGGATTTTACTTCCAGTGTCCAGTCTGCCATCGAAATATGGGATCGGATGCTTTTCTGAGGAAGCATATGAGTTTGTAGACCAGCTGGCAAGAGCAGGACAGAAATACTGGCAGATTCTTCCTCTCGGACCTACCGGATATGGAGATTCACCATACCAGTCTTTTTCTACCTTTGCGGGAAATCCGTATTTTATTGATCTGGAGGCTTTTGTAAAAGAGGGATATCTGGATAAAAGTGATTGCGAGGACTGTGACTGGGGTACAAACGAGAGCTATGTGGATTATGAGAAGATTTATAATTCCAGATTTCGGCTTTTGAGAAAAGCCTTTGAAAATTATGACTGTGAGACAGATCAGGAGTACCGGAAGTTTGTAAAAGAAAATGCTGCCTGGCTGGAAGATTACAGCCTGTATATGGCAATCAAGGACAGCCTGAATGGGATCAGCTGGATCGAATGGCCTACGGAACTCAAAAACAGAGAAAAAGCTGCATTGGCTGAAAAAAGGGAGAAGTTTGCAAAAGAAGTGGGATTTTACTGTTTTCAGCAGTTCTGCTTTTTTAAACAGTGGACAGCATTGAAAGCTTATGCAAATGCTAAGGGAGTGGAGATGATCGGAGACATCCCGATCTACGTTGCGTTTGACAGTGCGGATGCCTGGGCACAGCCGGAATTGTTCCAGTTTGATAAGGAAAATATTCCGATCGGCGTTGCCGGATGCCCGCCGGATGCTTTTTCCGCCACAGGGCAGCTCTGGGGAAATCCGCTTTATGACTGGGAATATCACAAGAAAACAGGCTATGCATGGTGGATACGCCGAATGGCAAATTGTATGAAGCTTTATGATGTGGTAAGGATCGACCATTTCAGAGGCTTTGATGAGTATTATTCCATTCCGTACGGAGATAAAACTGCCCAGTTCGGTCACTGGGAAAAGGGACCGGGAATGGATCTGTTCCGTGCGCTTGAAAAGAATCTTGGAAAGCTGGATGTGATCGCAGAGGATCTTGGTCTCCTTACAGACAGTGTGATCGAGATGGTGGAAGAATCCGGATTCCCGGGAATGAAGGTATTGCAGTTTGCTTTTGACGAGAATGAGGACAGTCCGTATCTGACGCACAGATATGAAAGGAATTGCATTGTTTACACAGGTACTCATGACAATGAGACAACAAGAGGATGGTTCCGCAATCTGAGCCAGCATGATCGAAATTTTGCCAGGGCCTATATTGGCTGTGAGGGCAAGCATGAGACTGCGGCAGTGTGGAGCATGATACGTGCGGCGATGTCCAGTGTTGCAGATCGCTGTGTGATCCCGGTACAGGATTATCTCTGCCTTGGAAATGAGGCAAGGATCAATGAACCGTCAACTCTTGGTGACAACTGGAAGTGGCGTATGAAAAAAGGCCAGCTCAATGAAACAATTATTCAGAAGATTTATAAAATGACAAAGCTTTATGGAAGACTTGTAAAAGAAGAAACGGAAGAGAAGGAAAAAACAGAAGCTGACAGGGAAAAGATATCTGACAAATAGAGAAATATAAGGATATCAGAAAGGACAGAAATACATCATGGAAGAACAGAAAAGAGAAAATAAGGAAGAGCTGCAGCAGGAAACTGCTGAGGAAAAGAATTCCGGACAGGGAAATTCTTCCACAAGAAGCAGTCTTCTGTGGATCTTTGCAGGAGGCTATCTTGTGTATACAGGATATCGTCTCTGCGCCAGTGTCATAAGCGGAGCAGAAGACTCCGGTGTGGTATTTCTGGCAGCGGGAGGTATTTTTGTTGTGATCGGAGCAGTGCTTCTGATCATGGCGATCCGTAATCTTGCAAAGGCTGGCGCACAGAAACATGAGCTGGAAGAAGCTGCTGCGAAAAAAGCGGCAGAGGAAGCTTCTCAAAATCCGGAAACCGTGGCAAAGAAAAAAATGTCAATTGCGGAGCGGGCGCATCTTGCGGAAAATCTGGATGACGCACCGGAGGAGAAAGACGAAAAATAAAACTGGATGCAGGTGAGAGTAAAATGCCTGCTGAGATATGACGATTAGTAATAGCAAAAACGGAACATCATAAGGCAAAAAAATCCTTATCTATGTTCCGTTTTTTAGATCAGGCAGATCGCAAAACAGTTATCTGCGTCTTTGCGCGTTTCTGCGTTTTTTTCGAGATTTTTTTCTGTTGGGGGTATGTAAGGTAGACCAGCAGAATGCCTGTACCAGCAAAATTCCGATCATTGCTCCGCAACTGTCGATCCCTACATCCCTTACGGAAGGTCCGCGGGCCTCTACAAAAGACTGATGGTATTCATCCAGTCCAGCAAATCCCACACATACAAATCCGGCAAGGAGCATCAGCCAGATTCCCCGAACTCCGTATACATAGAGGGGGAAGGAAATAGATATGGCCAACAGGCAGTATTCTGTCATGTGAGCAGCCTTACGGACATAAAATTCGATATCTGCAGCTTCCTGGGAAAGCTGTTCCAGGCTTTTGCCGGAAGCTAATATTTCGTTTTTGGTTTCTACGATCTGGTAGCTGATCTTGTAGCTCAGGGCACCGGAAACATCTCCGGTCTGTGCGGAAAAAGAGTAGATCACGCACATCATCAGGATCGCAGGTGCAAAAGAAAAAGGTTTTAATAATGTAATCAGTATTTTCATGGCTCTTAATATAGCACTCCCGCATGGAAAAGTCCAGAAAAATACAGAAAAAGAACAGGGAAAAGGAAAAACAGGGAGAGAAGGTTAAATGGGATAGGAGGTTAAAGGGGAAGTGGACAGTAAGGACTGAAATGTGTTAGAATATAAAATAAATTTCAGGGGCATTTTTAAGAAAAAAGCAGCCCGGGATCGAATAGAAGAAAATTACAGGAGGAAATCAACAAATGAGTCTTGCAGATAATATATTCATTGACATGTGCAAAGATGTCATAGAAAACGGAACCAGCACAGAAGGTGAGAAGGTACGTCCTGTGTGGGAGGATGGAACTCCGGCTTATACCATCAAGAGATTTGGTGTTGTGAACCGTTATGATCTCCGGAAGGAGTTTCCGGCACTGACTTTAAGAAAAACAGCGTTAAAGAGTGCAATGGATGAGATTCTATGGATCTGGCAGCAGAAATCCAATAATATCCATGATCTTCACAGCCACATCTGGGACAGCTGGGCAGATGAGAACGGTTCCATCGGAAAAGCCTACGGCTATCAGTTAGGTGTGAAGCATCAGTATAAAGAGGGAATGATGGATCAGGTAGACAGAGTTCTTTTTGATCTTAAGAACAATCCGTACAGCAGAAGGATCATGACCAATATTTATGTACATCAGGATCTCCACGAGATGAATCTTTACCCATGTGCCTATTCCATGACTTTCAATGTAACCAAGGAACCCGGAAAAGACAAGCTGGTCCTTAATGCGGTGCTGAACCAGAGATCTCAGGATATCCTTGCTGCAAACAACTGGAATGTGTGTCAGTATTCTCTTCTTCTCATGATGATCGCACAGGCCTGCGATATGGAAGCCGGAGAGCTTGTTCATGTGATCGCAGACTGCCATATTTATGATCGTCATATTCCGGTAATTAAAGAACTGATCTCCAGAAAACCGTATCCTGCACCGACAGTAAAACTGAATCCGGAGATAAAGGATTTTTATAAATTCACCACCGATGATCTGATCGTGGAGAATTATGAGACATGGCCACAGATCAAAAATATTCCCATTGCAGTATAATTGCATAAAGAAAGGAAGAAAGAATGAATATTATTGTTGCAGCAGATAAAAACTGGGGAATCGGAAGAAATAATGAACTTCTGGTAAGTATTCCGGCAGATATGAAGATGTTCCGTGAGGAAACTACAGGAAAAGTGGTTGTTATGGGAAGAAAAACACTGGAGTCTTTTCCAAACGGACTTCCTCTGAAAAACAGAACCAACATTGTGATCACCGGCAACAGGGATTATCAGGTAAAAGGTGCGGTGATCGTTCACAGCATCGAGGAAGCACTGAAGGAAGTGGAGAAATATCCGGCAGAGGATGTGTACTGTATCGGCGGAGACAGTATTTACAAACAGATGCTCCCGTACTGTGATACAGCTCATGTGACAAAAATCGATTTTGCATATGAAGCGGATGCGTATTTCCCAAACCTGGATGAGGACCCGGACTGGGAGATCACAGCGGAGAGTGAAGAACAGACATACTTTGATCTGGAATATGCGTTTGTGAAATACGAGAGAAAAGATAGATAATGTGAGCACAGATCATAAAGCAGAATGAGAATGCCCGCTTTGTACAGAAAAACAATGAAGAAATAATAAAAAAACAGACCACCGAAAAAAATACGGCGGTCTGTTTTTTGGTGCTTAATGTTATGTATAATGACGAAAATCCGGTAATTACTCGATTACGTGGATCCATCCCTTCGGTGCTTCGATGCGTCCCATCTGGATACCGGTCAGTGTGTCGTACAGCTTCTGGATGACCGGACCCATTTTTTCCATTCCGCTTGGGAAGCAGATTTCTTTGCCGTGATCATTGATCTTTCCGACAGGAGAGATAACTGCAGCAGTACCGCAAAGACCACACTCTGCAAAATCTTTAACCTCATCAAAGTAGACCTCACGCTCTTCAGCTTCCAGTCCAAGGTACTCCTTTGCAACGTAGATCAGAGAACGACGTGTGATGGAAGGAAGGATGCTGTCAGACTTCGGTGTTACAACTTTGCCGTCTTTAGTAACGAAGATGAAGTTTGCTCCGCCTGTCTCCTCAACTTTTGTACGAGTCTTGGGATCAAGGTACATGTTCTCATCAAAGCCCTGTTTGTGAGCATCTACGATAGCATGAAGGCTCATTGCGTAGTTCAGGCCAGCCTTGATGTTACCGGTTCCGCAAGGTGCGGCACGGTCATAGTCGCTGACACGGATCGTGATCGGTTTGGCGCCGCCTTTAAAGTACGGACCAACCGGTGTTGTAAGGATACGGAACTGATATTCGTCAGCCGGTTTAACACCGATCACGGCGTTGGAACCAAACATGTACGGGCGAAGATAAAGTGTTGCGCCGGAACCATATGGTGGAACCCATGCAGCATTTGCCTTAACAACCTGCTCAACAGCGTCGATAAATCTTTCCTTCGGGAATACCGGCATTTCAAGTCTTGCTGCAGATGCAGCCATACGCTCTGCGTTCAGGTCAGGACGGAAAGTAACGATATGTCCGTCTTCTGTTGTGTATGCCTTCAGACCCTCGAATACACTCTGAGAATACTGAAGCACACCAGCACACTCGTTGAGTACGATATTAGGGTCTGTGCTTAAAGTACCCTCATCCCATTTTCCATCTTTAAAATTAGACACATATCTGTAGTCGGTTGGCATGTAAGCGAATCCGATGCTGGACCAGTCGATGTTCTTTTTTTCCATAACGATTCCTCCGTTTACAATTTTTACTTTTTACCATTGTAAAACTTTTACGTGATGACTTCAATAGTTTTTTGTTCCTTTTTTTCATTTGCTTGTAATTTTAATATGATTTCGATATAATAAAAATTATCTATGGACTGGAGGGAAAAATGGACAATCACGAATTTGAAGACCTTGGAAAAAAGATTCAGGATATTGTAGATAATGCAGTGAATTCAAACAGCTATCACGAATTAAGCCATACGATCAACCAGACAGTAAATAAGGCCATTGATTCCGGAAGCGAAGCACTGAAAAATGCGTTGAATTCCGTGTTTGATCCGGGTACTGATCCGGAATTCCGTAAGAAAAGCTATACATACCAGAGCCCTTATTACGGAAGAAGCAGAAAAGCAAAGCAGCAGGCTGCAAGGAAACAGTCGGAACTGCTCTACGGAAAGACTACCGGTGAGAATCTCAAAGGCATGATGATGGCAGTTTCCGGTGGGATACTTTTAAGTGGCATGGGGCTTGGAGCCATGGTGCTTCTGATCTGGATGGGCATTGGACACAGCGGTGCACTTGCAGCAGGTGTGCTTGGAGTGATGTGTGCAGGCGCAGCAGGTGGCGGTGCTCTTTTGGGAGCAGGAACAAGCCGTCTCGGAAGACTGGGACGTTTCCAGAAATATATCCGTGCGCTGGGAGACCACACCTACTGTAATTTTCAGAAGCTTGCTCAGGCAGCAGGAAAGAACGAGAAATTTGTAAAAAAAGATATCAGCAGAATGATCCAGAAGGGCTGGTTTCTGGAAGGCCATGTGGATGAGCAGGGAACCTGTCTGATCACCAGTAATGAGACCTATCAGCAGTATCTGGAAACACAGAAGCAGCTGGAGCTTCGTAAACAGGAAGCAGATCCTAAGGTTCAGCTGGAGGAGAATATGAGTCCGGAAGCCCAGGAAGTCCTGAGAAAAGGAAATGAATTTCTGGTAAAGATCCGTGAGAGCAATGACGCCATTCCCGGGGAAGAAATTTCCGCAAAGATTTCCAGGATGGAAATGATCGTTCAGAAAATTTTTGAGCGTGCAGGAGAGCATCCGGAGGTGATTCCGGATCTTAAGAAAATGATGGATTACTATCTGCCCATGACTGTGAAGCTTCTGGATGCTTATGAGGATATGGATGGACAGCCTGTACAGGGCGAGAATATCACGGCTTCCAAGAAAGAAATTGAAGAAACCATTGATACACTGAATATTGCTTTTGAGAAACTTCTGGATTCCATATTCCGGGATACCGCATGGGATGTATCTACCGATATTTCTGTGCTGCATACAGTTCTGGCACAGGAGGGACTGACAGAGGATGATTTCGAAAAAATGAAACAGAATGCGGAAATGAAATAAGTACAACGAGCAGATCAGAAGCTGGAATACAGACATCTGCCGGAAGGTACAGCTGATCAAGGAGAATGCTTATGGGAGAAGAATTTAAAGACTTTGAGGTAGAAGCACCGGTGCTGACTTTGGAACCGGATCTCACGGAAGAAAAAGAAGAAATTGTAAAAAAAGAACCGGAGAAACCCCAGGAGCCTGCAGTAGAGGAACCGGTGTTATCTCCCCAGGAACAGAAAATTGTAGAAGATTTTGCAGCAAAGATCGATATTGAAAATACAAACCAGATCCTGCAGTACGGAGCCGGCACTCAGAAGAAGATGGCAGATTTTTCTGATGCAGCGCTGGTAAATGTGAAGACACAGGATCTTGGGGAGGCAGGAGAGCTTCTTGCAAATGTGGTAGGAGAATTGAAGGATTTTGATGCCACAGAGGAAAAGGGATTTTTCGGCTTTTTCAAAAAACAGACAGCGAAGGTGGAAACTCTGAAAAACCGTTACACAAAGGCCGAGGGAAATGTGACGAAGATCACGGAAGCTCTGGAGCAGCACCAGATGCGTCTGATGAAAGATTCTGCCGTGCTGGATAAAATGTATGAGCAGAACCTTGCATACTTTAAAGAACTTTCCATGTACATTCTTGCGGGTAAAAAGAAGCTTAGGGAAGTCAGAGAAGGCAAGCTCAACGAATTGCATCAGAAGGCAGCGGCAAGCGGACTTCCGGAAGATGCACAGGCTGCCAATGATCTGGAAAGCAAATGTGACCGCTTTGAGAAAAAGCTTCATGATCTGGAGCTTACCAGAACCATTTCTATGCAGACTGCACCGCAGATCCGCATGATCCAGAACAATGATACGACGATGATCGAGAAGATCCAGACAACCATTGTAAATACCATTCCTCTCTGGAAAAGCCAGATGGTGCTGGCTCTAGGGATCGCGCACTCCACAGAAGCCGCACAGGCACAACGGCAGGTTACGGATTTTACCAATGAACTTCTGAAGAAAAATGCGGAAACGCTTCACCTGGCATCTGTGGAAACTGCAAAGGAATCCCAGCGTGGTATTGTAGATATTGAAACTCTGAAAAAAACCAATCAGGAACTGATCCAGACACTGGATGATGTGATGAAGATCCAGCAGGAAGGCCGTGAAAAACGTCAGGCAGCAGAGGCAGATATGAGACGTATGGAAAACGAACTGAAAACAAAGCTGCTGGAGATCCGACGTTAGGAGTAAGAGTAAAAAGATAGTTCGGAAAGGAAAGGCAGGGCGTTTGAAGACACCTGCCTTTCAGGATTCATAAAGGAGATTTTTATGTACAGAGATCATACAAAAGTAATAAAAATTGGAAATCGTGTTATCGGAGGAGGAAATCCGATCCTTATCCAGTCCATGACCAATACGAAAACTGAAGATGTGGAAGCAACGGTTGCGCAGATCCTTTCTCTGGAAAAAGCAGGCTGTGATATTATCCGCTGCGCAGTTCCTACTATGGAAGCTGCGAAGGCTTTATCCCAGATCAAAAAACAGATCCATATTCCGCTAGTTGCGGACATCCATTTTGATTATCGCCTTGCCATTGCAGCCATGGAGAACGGTGCGGACAAGATCCGTATCAATCCGGGAAATATCGGTTCCAAAGAGAGGATCCAGGCAGTTGTGGATACAGCAAAGGAACGGAATATCCCTATTCGTGTAGGAGTAAACAGCGGTTCCCTTGAAAAAGAACTGGTAGAAAAATATCACGGTGTTACAGCCGAAGGACTTGTGGAGAGTGCTCTTGATAAGGTGCACATCATTGAAGAGATGGGATATGACAATCTTGTGATCAGCATCAAATCTTCTGATGTTCTCATGTGCGCCAGAGCCCATGAACTGATCGCAGAAAAAACACAGTATCCTCTTCATGTGGGAATTACAGAAGCAGGAACTCTGTATTCGGGAAATATCAAATCAGCTATCGGACTTGGGATCATCCTGTATCAGGGAATCGGAGATACCATCCGTGTTTCTCTGACAGGCGCGCCGCTGGAAGAAGTGAAATCAGCCAAAAGGATCCTGAAAACGCTGGGACTTCGCAAAGGAGGCGTGGAGGTTGTTTCCTGTCCGACCTGCGGAAGAACAAAAATCGATCTGATCGGCCTTGCAAACCAGGTAGAGACCATGGTACAGGATATTCCTCTTGATATCAAGGTTGCGGTTATGGGCTGTGTGGTAAACGGACCGGGAGAGGCAAAGGAAGCAGATCTCGGAATTGCAGGAGGCGATGGTGTTGGCCTTCTGATCCGGCATGGAGAGGTTGTAAAAAAAGTACCGGAAACGGATCTTCTGGATACACTTCGTCAGGAACTTCTTACCTGGAATGAGCAGGAGTCATAATGGAGAAAGATTTTTTTGATGTATTTCCGCATCTTAAAGTGAAGAAAGAGCTGGAAGAACTTCTGGACATGGTATTTGTGACAAAGGTTTCCATGAACCCCGGAAGAACTCATTTGAGGGTTTATATCGAAAGCAGCCGCTGGATACACAAGAAGAATATTTTTGCGCTGGAGGATGAGATCGAACGGCAGTGCTTTCCGGGGATTCCCATGACTGTAACAGTTGTGGAAAAATTTCATCTTTCCGAGCAGTATACACCGGAGAACTTTCTGGAAAGCTACCGTTCCAGTATGGAGATGGAGCTGCGCAACTATAACATGCTGGAGTACAATCTGTTCCGAAGATCAAAAATCATTTTTACAGGAAAAGATACCTTGCGTATGGAGCTTCCGGATACGGTTATTTCCAGACAGAAAAGCGAAATACTTGTTGAATATTTTCATAAGGTTTTCTGTGAACGCTGCGGTATGGATCTGAAAGTGGAACTGGATTTTGTGGAAGTGAAAGAGAGTAAATACCGGAAAAATGCTGCACTTCAGATCAAACAGGAAGTGGAAAATGTCCTGAAGCATGCCAAACTCAGCGGGGATCAGGAAAGCGAACCGAAGCAGGAGGATACAGCCAGGGAAGAGACAAAGAAAACCTCTGGAGATAAGAGCGGCGAAAAGACAAACGAGAAGAAATCCGTTGACAAAAAACAGCAGAAGGTTCAGAAGGGGGATTTCCGCGGCAGCTTCGGATTCCGCAGGGACAGCAATCCGGATGTGGTTTACGGCAGAGATTTTGATGGAGAAACGATTCCGCTGGAGAGCATTACCGGTGAGATGGGTGAGGTTATCATCCGATGTCAGGTTATGGATGTGGAAGCTCGTGAGATCCGAAATGAGAAAACGATCCTGATCTTCCCTGTGACCGATTTTACGGACAGTATTGTTGTGAAGATGTTTCTGCGTAACGAGCAGGTTCCGGAAGTGACGGAAAGTGTAAAAAAAGGCGCATTCCTGAAGCTGAAGGGAGTTACCACCATTGACCGTTTTGACAGTGAGCTTACTATTGGAAATATTACAGGTATCAAGAAAATCGCCAATTTTACCAGCACAAGAATGGATACCAGTCCTCAGAAGCGTGTGGAGCTTCACTGTCACACCAAGATGAGCGATATGGATGGTGTCAGCGATGCAAAGGCATTGGTAAAACGTGCCTATGAGTGGGGACATAAGGCTATCGCTATCACGGATCATGGCGTGGTGCAGTCCTTCCCGGAGGCAAATCACTGCTTTGATGCCTGGGGCGGTTGTGTTCCAAAGGAGTCTGATTTTAAGGTGCTCTATGGAATGGAAGCGTATCTGGTAGACGATCTGAAGGGTATGGTCACCAATTCCAAAGGGCAGCGGCTGGATGGAGATTTTGTTGTTTTTGATATTGAGACTACGGGATTCTCAGCACTAACCTGCAGGATCATTGAGATTGGCGCGGTAAAAGTGGAAAAAGGACAGATCACAGATCGTTTTTCCACCTTTGTAAACCCGGAAGTGCCCATTCCGTTCCGTATTGAGCAGCTGACAAGCATCAATGATTCCATGGTCCTGGATGCACCTGTGATAGAGGAAGTACTGCCGAAATTCCTGGAATTCTGTGAGGGCTGCGTAATGGTGGCCCATAATGCGGACTTTGATATGAGCTTTATTATTGAAAACTGTAAACGGCAGGGGATTTCGGATGATTTTACTTATGTGGATACCGTTGGTATGGCTAGATTCCTTCTTCCTGCCCTGAACCGTTTTAAACTGGACACGGTAGCCAAGGCAGTAGGTGTTTCTCTTGATCATCACCACAGAGCTGTGGATGATGCGGCATGTACCGCAGAGATTTTTGTGCGGTTTGTAAAGATGCTGGAAGAAAGAGATATTTTTGATGTGGATGAGATGAACAGGCAGGGTGCGGTTTCACCGGATACCATCCGAAAGCTGCCCACATACCATGCTATTGTTTTTGCAAGAAATGAGACCGGAAGGATCAAT
This sequence comes from Blautia sp. MB18-30, assembly GCF_023669475.1. Taxonomy (NCBI): domain Bacteria; kingdom Bacillati; phylum Bacillota; class Clostridia; order Lachnospirales; family Lachnospiraceae; genus Blautia; species Blautia sp. MB18-30. Next base: position 29,651 of record NZ_JAMOYY010000018.1, read on the forward strand.
CTGTACAAGCTGGTAAGCCAGTCCCATTTAAAGTACTATCACAGAAGACCAAGGGTTCCCAAAAGTGTGCTGGAAAAATACAGGGAAGGCCTTCTGGTGGGAAGTGCCTGCGAGGCAGGAGAGCTTTATCAGGCACTTCTTCGCAATGCACCGGATCAGGAGATCGCCAGACTGGTAAATTTTTATGACTATCTGGAAATCCAGCCTCTTGGGAACAATGCGTTTATGCTTGCGGATGAAAAACATGATATGATCAATTCTGAGGAAGACTTAAAAGAGATAAACCGGAAGATCGTAAAACTTGGAGAACAGTTCAAAAAACCGGTGGTTGCCACCTGTGATGTGCATTTTATGGATCCTCAGGACGAGGTTTACCGACGGATCATCATGGCAGGAAACGGATTTTCTGATGCAGATAACCAGGCCCCGCTTTATCTTCGTACAACGGAGGAAATGCTGGAGGAATTTTCCTATCTGGGAAGTGAAAAGGCGGAAGAGGTGGTGATCACCAATACCAATAAGATCGCGGATATGATCGAGAAGATATCACCGATCCATCCGGATAAATTTCCACCGGTCATTGAGAACTCCGAGCAGGATCTTAAGAATATCTGTTTCACGAAGGCCCACGAAATGTACGGAGATCCGTTGCCGAAGATCGTGGAGGACCGCCTGGACAGGGAGCTGAATTCTATTATCTCCAATGGTTATGCGGTAATGTATATCATTGCACAGAAGCTTGTGTGGAAGTCCAATGAGGACGGCTATCTGGTTGGATCCCGTGGTTCTGTAGGTTCTTCTCTGGCAGCGACCATGTCCGGTATCACGGAGGTAAACCCTCTGCCGCCTCATTATCTCTGTCCGAATCCGGACTGTAAATACAGTGATTTTGATTCCCCTGAGGTGAAAAAATACGCGGGTATGGCAGGATGTGATATGCCGGATAAGATCTGTCCGAAATGCGGTGCCAGGATGAACAAGGAAGGCTTTGATATTCCTTTTGAGACATTCCTTGGTTTTAAAGGTGATAAGGAGCCGGATATCGACCTGAACTTTTCCGGTGAATATCAGGCCAATGCCCACCGGTATACGGAGGTTATCTTCGGAAAAGGGCAGACCTTTAAGGCGGGAACCATTGGTACCCTTGCGGAAAAAACCGCATTTGGTTATGTGAAGAACTATTATGAGGAACGGGGGCAGCACAAGCGTTACTGTGAGATCAACCGTATCGTGAAGGGCTGTACCGGTGTCCGCCGTACCACTGGCCAGCATCCGGGAGGTATCATCGTACTGCCTATGGGTGAGGAGATTGAGAAATTTACACCTGTGCAGCACCCGGCCAATGATGTGAACAGTGATATCATCACCACACATTTTGATTACCATTCCATTGACGGAAATCTTCTGAAGCTTGATATACTTGGACACGATGATCCGACCATGATCCGTATGCTGGAGGATCTGACCGGCATCAGTGCAAGAACAGTTCCGCTGGACCAGAGAGATGTCATGTCCCTGTTTGCGGGAACGCAGGCTCTGGGGATCAGTCCGGAGGATATCGGCGGCTGCAGGCTGGGATGCCTCGGGATCCCGGAGTTTGGTACAGACTTTGCCATGCAGATGTTGATCGATACCAAGCCGAAATATTTTTCCGACCTGGTACGTATTGCTGGACTTTCCCACGGCACGGATGTATGGCTTGGAAATGCCCAGGTATTGATCCAGAATGGTACAGCTACCATTTCCACAGCAATCTGTACGCGAGATGATATTATGATCTATCTCATCGGAAAAGGAGTGGAAAGTGGTCTGGCGTTTACCATCATGGAGAGTGTCCGTAAGGGAAAGGGTCTTCGTGAGGAATGGATCCAGACTATGAAAGAGCATGATGTTCCGGACTGGTATATCTGGTCCTGTAAGCTGATCAAGTACATGTTCCCGAAAGCCCATGCGGCAGCCTATGTTATGATGGCGTATCGTATCGCCTGGTATAAAGTGTTTCATCCACTGGCTTATTATGCAGCATTTTTCAGTATCCGTGCCACTTCCTTTTCCTATGAACTGATGTGCATGGGAAAAGAACGTCTGGAATATTATATGGCGGAGATCCGGAAAAAAGGTGATGAGGCATCCAAGAAGGAACAGGATACACTGAAGGATATGAGGATCGTACAGGAAATGTACGCCAGAGGTTTTGATTTTGTGCCGATCGATCTTTATAAGGCAAAGGCACACCGGTTCCAGATCATCGGAGATAAACTGATGCCTGCTCTGGATACCATAGAGGGTCTTGGAGATAAGGCAGCAGAGGCAGTTGTGGATGCTGCCGCAAAAGGCAGATTCCTTTCCAAGGATGATTTCCGTGATCGTACCAAGGTCAGCAAGACCGTTATCGATCTGATGGATGATATGGATCTTTTCGGAGATATCCCGCAGTCCAATCAGATGTCACTGTTTGATTTTACGGGTTGATATATGATACCGGAAGGGCTTACAATAAATAAAAAATACTGCCGTTTATCCTGAAGGCTGATCTGGCAGTGAGAACTCCCAGGAGGATACCAGATACTATGAAAAAAGAAGAATTAAGATACCTGCAGCGACTTGCGGAGCTGTATCCTACTATAGCAAAGGCTTCAACAGAGATCATCAATCTGCAGTCTATATTAAACCTTCCGAAAGGTACCGAGCATTTCATGTCGGACATTCATGGAGAATACGATGCGTTTTCCCATGTTCTTCGGAATGGATCAGGGGCTGTACGAAAAAAGATCGATGATGTATTCGGACATACCTTAAGCAACAGCGACAAACGTTCTCTTGCCACACTGATCTATTATCCGAAGGAAAAGATGGAGGTTGTAAAAAAACAGGAAGAAGACATGGAGAACTGGTATAAGATCACACTTTATCGTCTGATCGAAGTATGCAAGACAACGGCATCCAAATATACCCGTTCCAAGGTCCGTAAGGCACTTCCTGCAGACTATGCATATGTGATCGAGGAGCTGATCACAGAGAAAGCGGAAGTTCTGGACAAAGAAGCATATTACGATGCCATCGTCAATACGATCATTGAGATCGGCCGGGCAGAGAATTTTATCATTGCCTTGGCAGAACTGATCCAGCGTCTTGTTGTGGATCATCTTCATGTGCTGGGAGATATTTATGACAGAGGTCCGGGCCCGCATTTCATCATGGATCGTTTGATGAAATATCATTCGCTGGATATCCAGTGGGGAAATCATGATGTGGTCTGGATGGGAGCTGCTACAGGACAGAAAGCCTGCATTGCAACGGTGATCCGGAACAGCATCCGTTACCGAAATATGGATATTCTTGAGGATGGATATGGGATCAATCTCATGCCTCTGGCAACCTTTGCAATGGAGGCTTATAAGGATGATCCATGTACTGCTTTTGAGATGAAGGGAGATGCCAATAACTATAGTATTCTGGAAGAAGAGCTTGGACGGAAAATGCACAAGGCTATTGCCATTATCCAGTTTAAGCTGGAGGGTCAGCTGATCCGCCGGCACAAAGAATTCCATATGGAAAAGCGTTGTTTGCTTCATAGGATCGATCCGAAAAAGGGAATGATCACACTTCCGGACGGAAAAGAATATCCGCTGACCGATACATATTTTCCTACTATTGACTGGAAAAAGCCATATGAACTTACTACAGAGGAAAAGGATGTAATGGAACGCTTGGATTCCGCGTTCCGAAACTGCGAGAAACTGCAGAATCATGTCCGGCTTCTTCTGGACAAGGGAGGCCTTTATAAAACTTATAATGGAAATCTTCTGTTCCATGGAAGTATTCCGCTTAATGAGGATGGAAGTCTGAAAGAAGTCCAGATTTATGGAAAAACCTACAAAGGAAAAGAATTGTACGATGTTCTTGAGACTTATGTGCGCCGGGCGTTTTTCTCTGTAAATGAGGATGAAAAGCGTAAAGGCAGGGATATTATGTGGTATATCTGGGCAGCTCCGAATTCACCACTGTTCGGAAAAGACAAGATGACCACCTTTGAACGTTATTTTATTAAAGATAAGGAAACACATAAAGAAACTAAAAATGCCTACTATCATCTTCTGGAAAATGAGAATGTTGTAGATGATCTGCTCCGTGAATTTGAACTGGATCCGGAAAAAGGTCACATCATCAACGGGCATGTGCCGGTTCACCAGAGTGAGGGAGAGAGTCCTGTAAAATGCAATGGCAAAGTTCTTGTGATCGACGGCGGTTTTTCCAGACCATATCAGAAGGTTACGGGGATTGCCGGTTATACACTGGTTTATAACTCCTACGGGCTGATCCTGTCTGCTCATGAGCCTTTTACTTCTGCGGAAGAAGCGGTAGCCCAGGAGCAGGATATTGTTTCCAACAGGGTAGCAGTTCACTACAATAACAAACGTACTCTGGTCGGTGATACCGATACCGGAACTGCTCTGAAGGAAAGGATCAGTGAGCTGATCCAGCTTCTGGAAGCTTACAGAAAAGGTATCATCAAAGAGAAAAAATAAGCAGAATTGAGAAATACAAGAAGCGTTTCCTGTATGCTATAGTAAACAGAGGTGATGCAGATGAGAAAAAACAAAAAAAGAAAAAAACGGCTGAGAGCGGTTCTGGTCCTGTTGATCATCCTGTTTATTCTGGCAGGACTTGGAGGGATGCTGTATGTTTCCCACAGGGATAAGGTGGAAAAAGAACAACGAAGAGAGGCCGCATTGGCTGCATTGGACAGTATTCCGGAGGTGACAGCAACTCCGGCAGCAACAGCAACACCGGTTCCGACAGCGACACCGACACCGTCATTGACACCGGTCCCGACAATCCTTCCGGCATTTGAACCGGAAAATTATCAAGGGATCTGGTACAGCGAAGACGGGCTGACAACGATCGATATTTATGATATCAGCCTGAAATCTGTTTCCTTTACCTATAAGAGAGTGAATGGAAAAGATCCTTCCATGACCGCAGAAGCAGATGTGACTGCAGAGGTAGCAGGAAATGCCACACAGTTCCGTTTTAAGGATTCCGAAGGGAATAAGGCAAAAGGAGAGTTTGTTTTCGATAAAAGTGGTGAGCTTTATGTGAAGGTAAAAACATATGAACGGGGAGATGGATCTCTGACCTATCCGAAAACAGAGTCTATTATGACCCGGCAGGAGCCATCCCTGGAAGTATCCGAAAATTCCGAAGAAGATGCTTCCTATAATGAAAGCAACGAAAATTCCTATGAACAGGAATCCTACAGCGAAAGCAGTGAAGATTCTTCTGATGAGAATACAGAAGAATATGAGATTCCCTACGGAGAAGAAGAAACCTATTATACGGAATGATCAAAAAAATAAAACACGGTAAAATAAAGAATCCCCGGATTTTGGCAATCAGGGAATCCCGATACAGGAATTCCCGAAACTGTTCCACATTTCCGGGGATCTCTTTATTTGATCATTTTTTTGCGGTCTGTGCGGCCGACGAGATAATCGATGCTGGTGTCGTAATAATTTGCCAGCCGGATAAGCATTTCGATAGGAATATTACGGGATCCCGTTTCATAATGGGAATAAGAACGCTGACTGATATGAAGAATCTCACTTAATTCTCTCTGGGACAGATCCGCGTCTGTACGTAAATCCTGAATACGCTGAAATTTCATTGTGCTCACCTCTTCTTTCTATTGAAAGTATAAAACAGAACGAAATGCACCCTTGCAAAAGAGAGCAAAATGGACTATACTAAATTTATTATCTTCTAAAATTCAGAAAATGTCTATCTGAAAATTCCCTTGTTTTTAACCAATGCGGATTTCGAATATCCGCCTGACCTGAAAAGACGAAAAGATGGAAGATCGGGATCCGTTTTTTTCGCAGAAAGGAATGTATTTGTTTGCGAGTGTTTTATCAGCAGCGATCTACGGAATGGAAGTACGTGAGATCCAGGTTGAGGCAGATGTCAGTGATGGTCTGCCTTCTTTTGCTATGGTAGGATTTCCCTCTGCCCAGGTGAGAGAGGCCCAGGAAAGAGTCCGGACTGCATTTAAGAACAACCGGCTTTGTCTGCCACCAAAAAAAGTAACTGTAAATTTTGCACCTGCCGATATGAAAAAGGAAGGAGCCGGTTTTGATCTGCCTGTGGCGGCTGCAGTACTTGCGGCTGCCGGAATTCTGGAACCGGATCTTCTGGAAGGAGTTATGATCGTAGGAGAGATCAGTCTGAATGGAGAGATCCATGGGGTTGCCGGAGTTTTGCCTCGGGTGATCCGCGCAAGAGAGCTGGGCTTACGCTTTTGCGTTATTCCGGAGGAAAACATCCGGGAGGGGAATCTGGTGAAGGATATGCCGGTGTTTGGAGTAAAAAGTCTGAATGACATGATCCGGTGTCTGAGAGACCCAAACACTTATACAACTGCGTATCAGGAAAAAGAAAAAACAGAAAACAAACCGGAAATACCAAAGGTTGATTTTGCGGATATCTGCGGGCAGGAAGGAGCCAGGCGGGCGGCAGAGATCGCAGTGAGCGGTTTTCATAATATTCTTTTTATCGGACCGCCAGGATCCGGAAAGACCATGCTGGCAAGACGTCTGCCGACCATTATGCCGGAGATGACATTTGAGGAAAGCCTGGAGATCACCAAGGTATACAGTGTGGCAGGACTTCTCACGGAAAAAGATCCGCTGATCCGGCAGAGGCCTTTTCGAAGTCCGCATCATACCAGTTCCCCTCAGGCTTTGGCAGGTGGCGGCAGGATACCGGGGCCGGGGGAGATCACTCTTGCACACAGAGGTGTTCTTTTTCTGGATGAGATGCCGGAATTTTCCAGAAAAAGCCTGGAGATCCTGCGTCAGCCGCTGGAAGATAAGGAGATCCATCTGTCCAGAGCTGCCGGAACTTATATTTTTCCGGCTAGTTTTATGCTGGCGGCAGCGATGAATCCTTGTCCTTGCGGATTTTACCCGGATATGAACAGATGTCGTTGTACGTCAGGGGAGATCACGCATTATCTTGGAAAGATCAGCCAGCCTCTCCTGGAGCGTATTGATATCTGCACAGAAGTTCCGGCAGTGAGTTTTTCAAAAATGAAAAAGAAAATTGCAGGGGAATCCTCTGCTCAAATAAGAAAGAGGGTGGAAGCAGTACAGGAGATCCAGAGAGAACGTTACAAAAAGGAAAAATTTTGCTTCAATGGGGAGCTTGACGGAAGAAAACTGGAAAAATACTGTGTAATGACGGGAGGGGCAGACAAACTTCTGGAGCAGGCATATGAGCAGTTTCAATTCAGTACCAGAGCATATCATAAGATCCTGAAAACGGCCAGGACCATCGCGGATATGGAATCTTCCGAAAAGATAAAGGAAGAACATATCTGCGAGGCGTTGGCTTACCGGGCATATGATAAGAAATACTGGTCATAAAACAGAAAAAAGGAAGGTATTTTATATGGAAGAAATACAGCAAACAAGGATCCGGTGTGCCCGGAAGGACAGTAGTGTTTATCCGGCAAGACTTAAGGAACTTCCCGGTATGCCAAAACAATTATATTACATTGGAAGCTTTCCGGATGATGCCAAACCTACAGCGGCGATCGTGGGAGCAAGGCTGTGCAGTCCTTACGGACGGATACAGGCCTTTAATTACGGAAAATTCTTAAGCGAACATGGGGTACAGGTGATCAGCGGTATGGCGGCCGGCATTGATGCTGAGGGCCACAAGGGTGCTCTGGAAGGTGGTACCCCGACCTTTGCCGTGCTGGGAAATGGTGTGGACATCTGTTATCCTTCATCCAGCAGAGGTATTTACCGGAGGATCCCCGAAAAAAACGGAGGGATCATCAGCGAATATGAACCAGGTACCAAAGGCAGGGCATATTATTTTCCGGCAAGGAACCGGATCATCAGTGGACTGGCAGATCTGGTGCTTGTGGTGGAAGCAAAAGAAAAGAGCGGATCACTGATCACAGCTGCCTGTGCACTGGAACAGGGGAAGATGGTATACGCCATTCCGGGAGCGGTAAATGATGCGCTGAGCAGAGGCTGTCACAAGCTGATCTACGACGGAGCAGGAATTGCATACTCTCCGGAAATACTTCTGGATGAGTGGGGATTATCTGTGAAAAAAAAGACAAATTTGTCTGAAAAAAGCAAGTTAGGACTTGCAACGGATTTGGATTTGGTGTATAGTTGTCTCGATTTACGACCAAAAAATCTGGATCATATTATCAGAAAAACCGGTTTTTCACCGGGAAAAACAGCCGGGATCCTGGGACAGCTTATTTTGATGGGGCTTGTGAAGGAAACCGGGAGACAGTATTATATCAGACTTGAATAAATGCTTTTTTGCCCGGAGATTTAGCAGGATTTTTTAAGCCGGACAGGAAGGCAGAATGAGATTAGGAGAGGTAAAATGGCCAAAAATCTGGTGATAGTAGAGTCACCTGCTAAAATGAAGACAGTAAAGAAATTTCTGGGGGCAAATTATACAGTAGAAGCGTCCAACGGTCATGTGAGGGATTTTCCCAAGAGCCAGTTTGGTATTGACGTGGACAATGATTTTGAACCGAAGTATATTACAATACGGGGAAAGGGTGAGCTTCTTGCAAAACTTCGTAAAGAAGCAAAAAAAGCAGATAAGATCTATCTTGCAACTGACCCTGACCGTGAGGGAGAAGCAATTTCCTGGCATCTGATGCAGGCTTTGAAGACAGATACTGCAAAGATGCATAGGATCACATTTAATGAAGTAACAAAAACAGCAGTTAAGGCGTCCATCAAGCAGGCCAGGGAACTGGACATGAATCTGGTAGATGCACAGCAGGCCAGGCGTATGCTGGATCGTATGGTAGGTTATACCATCAGTCCGCTGCTCTGGGCCAAGGTAAAAAGAGGCTTAAGTGCAGGCCGTGTACAGTCTGTGGCACTGCGTATCATCTGTGACAGAGAAGATGAGATCAATGCATTCATTCCTGAAGAATACTGGAGCCTGGAGGGTGAATTTCAGGTAAAGGGTGAGAAGAAACCGTTGACAGCCAAGTTCTATGGAACAGATAAAAAACTTCCGATCAGAAACCGTCAGGAAATGGATGAGATTCTGAAAAGTCTGGAAGACTGTAAATATGAGATCACAGAAGTAAAAAAAGGTGAGAGGATCAAAAACGCTCCCCTTCCGTTTACCACAAGTACTCTGCAGCAGGAAGCTGCCAAGACACTGAATTTTTCTACGCAGAAGACTATGCGCCTGGCACAGCAGTTATATGAAGGTGTGGATGTAAAAGGCAGTGGTACGGTAGGTCTGATCTCCTATCTGCGTACAGATTCTACTCGAATTTCAGAGGAAGCAGATGCAGCAGCAAGAACTTATATTTCTGAGCAGTATGGTTTGGATTATGTTTCTCAGACAGAGAAGGCAATCAAAAACGGACAGAAGATACAGGATGCTCATGAGGCGATCCGTCCTACAGATATTGCGAGGACACCAGTTCTGGTGAAGGAATCCCTGACCAGGGATCAGTTCCGTTTATATCAGCTGATCTGGAGACGTTTTGCGGCGAGCAGAATGGCACCGGCACGTTATGAGACCACGTCTGTCAAGATCGGAGCAGGTGAGTATGTGTTCACGGTTGCAGCATCCAAGGTTGCCTTTGATGGCTTTATGTCTGTGTACACAGAAGAAGGCGATGACAAAAAGGGCAATGTTTTAAGTCAAAGTCTGGAAAAGGGTATGGAGCTGAAGCTGAAAGAACTGAAGCCGGAGCAGCATTTTACACAGCCGCCGGCACATTACACAGAGGCTTCACTTGTAAAGACTATGGAAGAGCTTGGAATCGGACGTCCGAGTACGTATGCGCCGACCATCACAACGATCATCAGCAGACGCTATGTATCCAAGGAACAGAAAAATCTTTACGTCACAGAGCTTGGAGAGGTTGTTAATAATATTATGAAACAGGCTTTTCCAAGTATTGTGGATGTAAACTTTACAGCAACTATGGAGGGACTTTTGGACTGCGTGGAAGCAGGTACCGTACAGTGGAAAACGGTTGTACGTAACTTCTATCCGGATCTGAAGCATGATGTGGATGAGGCTGAGAAAGAGCTTGAGAAAGTTGATATACAGGATGAGGTTACGGATGTGATCTGTGACAACTGTGGCCGCAACATGGTGATCAAGTACGGTCCTCATGGAAGATTTCTTGCATGCCCCGGATTTCCGGACTGTCGTAATACAAAACCATATTATGAGAAGATCGGTGTTGCATGTCCGAAGTGCGGCGGCGAAATTGTCATGAAAAAAACGAAAAAAGGCAGAAAATATTACGGATGTGAGAATAATCCGGAATGTGATTTTATGTCCTGGCAGAAACCTTCTGCAAAGAAATGTCCGAAATGTGGTAATTATATGCTCGAAAAGGGAAATAAGCTGGTTTGCAGCCAGGAAACCTGCGGATATGTGGAACAAAAACCAAAAGATGAAGATTGATTGAATAAATGCTTTTCCACCAATTTTCAGAAAATCCCGTTAAAAATAAAAAAATATAAAAAAGTCTTGTAAATTTCCAGAATAACGTGTAATATTAGACTAGAAAAACGATTTCTTTCAAAGTACGAAAGTGAAAGGAGGAAAAATGAGCGTTCAGTTGCTAGATAAAACTAGAAAAATCAATAAGCTTCTGCATAACAGCAGCTCAAGCAAGGTAGTGTTTAACGACATTTGCCAGGTGCTCATGGAAACCTTAAGTTCCAATATCCTGGTACTCAGTAAGAAAGGTAAGGTTCTGGGAGTCAGTATCTGCCCGGGTGTGGATGAGATCACAGAGCTGATCGATGACAAAATCGGCGGACATATCGACCCGTTATTGAATGAGAGATTTCTTGGTGTTCTTTCCACAAAGGAGAATGTCAATCTCCAGACACTTGGCTTTGAGCATGTACCCGGAAATTATCAGGGAATCGTGAATCCGATCGATATTGCAGGTGAGAGACTGGGAACGTTATTCATGTACCGCAATGATCATCCCTATGATATTGAGGATATTATTGTCAGCGAGTATGGTACAACAGTTGTAGGCTTGGAAATGATGCGTGCGGTTCATGACGAGAACGCAGAAGAAGACAGAAAACAGCAGATCGTTAAATCGGCATTCAGTACACTGTCCTTCTCAGAACTTGAGGCGATCATCCATATTTTTGATGAGCTGGATGGGGATGAGGGTATCCTGGTTGCCAGCAAGATCGCTGACCGTGTAGGTATCACCAGATCCGTGATCGTAAATGCACTGCGTAAATTCGAGAGTGCAGGTGTGATCGAATCCCGTTCATCCGGTATGAAGGGAACTTACATTAAAGTTCTTAATGAAGTGATCTTTGATGAGCTTGAGGAGATAAAAGCACAGAGAAGCAAGAAGGCATAATGTGATCAGCACTGTCAGATGCTTGATATAAGATAAAGAACGTGACAAAAGAGACTTCCCGCTAGCGTGGGAGTCTCTTTTTTGTCTGTTTCATAAAATCAAAATAAATAATGAAATTAAGAAAACAAGAGAAAACAAGAGTATAAAAGAGATAAAATCAGAATAATATAGAAAAACCATATCTTAAAAGGGTTGCGAAAATATGTGAAATTCACTAATATAGCCATAGTGATTAGCACTCGTATAAAGTGAGTGCTAGCAGACGAAGATGGAACTTATAAAGGAGGAACATAGATCATGAAGTTAGTACCTTTAGGCGACAGAGTAGTATTAAAACAGGTTGAAGCAGAAGAGACAACAGCATCCGGAATCGTACTTCCGGGACAGGCACAGGAGAAACCACAGCAGGCAGAAGTTATCGCAGTTGGTCCTGGCGGAGTTGTAAATGGCAAAGAAGTAAAGATGGAAGTAGAAGTCGGAAACACTGTTATTTACTCCAAATATGCAGGAACAGAAGTTAAGATGGATGGTACGGATTACATCATTGTAAAACAGGAAGATATCCTGGCAGTTATTAAATAATATAAACATCTTATCGTATATCAATATAAATAGGAGGTCATTTTATCATGGCAAAAGAGATCAAATACGGCGCAGAAGCAAGAGCAGCACTTGAAGCTGGTGTAAATAAACTTGCAGATACAGTAAGAGTAACACTTGGACCGAAAGGAAGAAATGTAGTACTTGACAAATCTTTCGGTGCTCCGCTTATCACAAACGATGGTGTTTCCATTGCAAAAGAGATCGAGCTTGAGGACGGATTCGAGAATATGGGTGCTCAGATCATCAAAGAGGTTGCATCCAAGACAAACGATGTAGCTGGTGATGGTACTACAACAGCGACTGTACTTGCACAGGCAATGGTACATGAGGGAATGAAGAACCTGGCAGCAGGTGCCAACCCGATCATCCTCAGAAAAGGTATGAAAAAAGCAACAGATGTTGCAGTAGAAGCGATCAAGAACATGAGCCAGGCAATCAACGGCAAAGAGCAGATCGCTAACGTAGCAGCAATCTCTGCAAGTGATGAGCAGGTTGGACAGCTTGTTGCTGATGCTATGGAGAAAGTTTCCAAAGACGGTGTTATCACTGTTGAGGAGTCCAAGACCATGCATACAGAGCTTGACCTTGTAGAAGGTATGCAGTTTGACCGTGGATATATTTCCGCATACATGTCCACAGATATGGAGAAAATGGAGGCAACTCTTGATGATCCGTACATCCTGATCACAGACAAGAAGATCAGCAATATCCAGGAGATCCTTCCACTTCTTGAGCAGGTTGTTCAGGCTGGTGCAAAGCTTCTCATCATTGCAGAGGATGTTGAGGGTGAGGCCCTTACAACTCTGATCGTCAACAAACTGAGAGGAACCTTCCAGGTAGTAGCTGTAAAAGCTCCTGGCTATGGTGACAGAAGAAAAGAGATGCTTCAGGATATCGCGATCCTGACAGGCGGACAGGTGATCTCCGATGAGCTTGGTCTTGACCTGAAAGAAGCTAAGATGGAGCAGCTTGGACGTGCAAAATCTGTTAAAGTTGCAAAAGAGAACACAGTTATCGTTGATGGTCTCGGTGACAAAGATGCCATTGCAAAACGTGTTGCACAGATCCGTGCGCAGATCGAGGAGACAAAATCCGAGTTCGATAAAGAGAAACTTCAGGAGAGACTTGCAAAACTGGCTGGCGGCGTAGCTGTTATCCGTGTAGGTGCTGCTACTGAGACAGAGATGAAAGAAGCAAAACTTCGTCTTGAGGATGCTCTTGCAGCAACAAGAGCAGCTGTTGAGGAAGGTATCATCGCAGGTGGCGGATCTGCTTACATCCATGCTTCCAAAGAGGTTGCAAAACTTGCAACAACACTTGAAGGAGATGAGAAGACAGGTGCTTATGTGATCCTGAAAGCTCTTGAGGCTCCGCTGTTCCACATCGCTGCAAACGCAGGACTGGAAGGCGCTGTTATTATCAACAAAGTAAGAGAGTCTGAGATCGGTACAGGCTTCGATGCTCTCAATGAGAAATACGTAAACATGGTTGAGAACGGAATCCTTGATCCGGCTAAGGTTACAAGAAGTGCTCTTCAGAATGCTACAAGTGTTGCATCTACACTCCTTACAACAGAGGCTGTAGTTTCCACAATCAAAGAAGATACTCCGGCTCCGGCTGCAAACCCGGGAATGGGAATGATGTAATTATCAGCTGAGCAGGTGAAATAATTAATTCACAAAATGAGAGGGCCTGCGCCATAGACGCGGCTCTCTTTTTGTGTTATAATCAAAAAGTCAGTAAATTACGAAAGGAAGAAACAAATGAGTGACTTATATTCAGAGCTTCTGGTAAAAAAGAAGCAGACAGCGAAAGATCTGGTTGTGAAATACGGTCTGATAGCGCTGACGGTGATCATGGTCCTGGGAGGCCTTGTGCTGAATGTACTTTTGCTGGTACCGGCTATTGCACTTGGTATTGCATGTTATTTTGTAATACCGAAGACAGATCTGGAGTACGAGTATCTGTTTGTTAACGGAGAACTGGACATTGATATGATCATGTCAAAATCAAAAAGGAAAAGAGTGAAATCGCTCCAGCTTGCGGAGGCAGACCTTGTGGCACCATTAAAGTCCCACAGAATGGACTATTATAATGGCAATCAGAAGATGAAAGAGTATGATTTTTCATCAGGAATTGAGGATCATAAACGCTATGCAATGATCATAAGAGACAGTGGAGAAACCTGCAAAGTGATCCTGGAACTGGATGACGCACTTGCAAATACCATGAAAAATTCTGCACCAAGTAAAGTTTTTTTGGATTGACATGAATCTTGTTTTTTGTTACACTAGTTCACAAATTTAAAATATCTTACACAAGGGAGGAAATGCAATGGGTACTATTATTGGTGAAGGCATTACGTTTGATGACGTCCTTCTGGTTCCGGCTTATTCTAAAGTGATTCCGAATCAGGTAGATGTTTCAACGTATTTAACCAAGAAAGTAAAGCTGAATATCCCCATGATGAGTGCGGGAATGGACACAGTTACAGAGCACAGAATGGCAATTGCCATGGCCAGACAGGGTGGTATCGGTATCATCCACAAGAATATGTCCATCGAAGCACAGGCAGAAGAGGTTGATAAGGTTAAACGTTCTGAGAACGGTGTTATTACAGATCCATTTTATCTTTCACCGGAGCATACACTGAAAGATGCCAATGATCTGATGGCGAAATACCGTATTTCCGGTGTTCCGATCACAGAAGGCAGAAAGCTTGTAGGTATTATCACAAACCGTGATCTTAAATTTGAGACAGATTTCAGCAGAAAGATCAAGGAGTGCATGACTTCTGAAGGACTGATCACAGCCAAGGAAGGAATCACACTTGAGGATGCCAAGAAGATCCTTGCGAAATCCCGTAAGGAGAAATTACCCATTGTAGATGACGACTTTAATTTAAAAGGACTCATTACCATCAAGGATATCGAGAAACAGATCAAATATCCGCTTGCAGCCAAGGATGCACAGGGACGTCTTCTCTGTGGTGCGGCAGTTGGTATCACAGCCAATGTACTTGCACGTGTAGATGCACTTGTGAAAGCGAATGTGGATGTAATCGTAATTGATTCCGCACATGGTCATTCTGAGAATATCTTAAAAGCAGTCCGCGAGATCAAGGCTGCATATCCGGAACTTCAGGTTATCGCAGGTAACGTTGCAACAGGAGCAGCTACCAAGGCACTGATCGAAGCTGGTGTAGATGCAGTTAAAGTTGGTATCGGACCTGGATCTATCTGTACCACACGTGTTGTTGCAGGTATCGGTGTACCGCAGGTTACTGCTGTTATGGATTGCTATGAAGTAGCCAACAGCTACGGAATCCCGATCATCGCAGATGGTGGAATCAAGTATTCCGGAGACATCACCAAGGCTATCGCGGCAGGCGCCAATGTCTGCATGATGGGCAGCATGTTTGCTGGATGCGATGAGAGCCCGGGAACATTCGAGCTCTATCAGGGAAGAAAATATAAAGTATACCGTGGAATGGGATCTATTGCAGCTATGGAGAACGGCAGCAAGGATCGTTATTTCCAGGAGAATGCAAAGAAGCTTGTGCCGGAGGGTGTTGAGGGTCGTGTTGCGTATAAAGGACACGTTGAGGATACCGTATTCCAGCTGATCGGTGGTTTAAGATCCGGTATGGGTTACTGTGGAGCAGAAAATATTGAGAAGCTTAAGACAACAGGCAGATTCATCAAGATTTCAGCTGCATCTCTTAAAGAGTCACATCCACATGACATCCACATCACAAAAGAGGCTCCAAACTACAGTGTAGATGAATAATAAAGGAAAAAAAGGTAAGACCGGTAAAAAGTCACCCAGGCCGTCCCATAGCGGGCGGCCTGTTTCCGTAAAGAAAACTTCCTCCGGGTCTTCCAGAAGAAAAAAGAAGTCTTTGAGAAAAAAGAACCCGATCAAGATCCTGCAGAGGATTGTGTTGATATGTATCATTGTGATCGTTGCTTTTGCTGCGTGTGCGTTAGGATACGCATTTTTTGAGATGCGCATGGAACAGAGTGAAACTCAGTCCGGACAGGAAGAAATATCCGGGAATGCCAGCGGAAATGGCGGACCGGAACAATGGCAGGCAGAAGGAGCACCTTTTATTGATGTGGAGCTTCTGACACCGAATTCCTATTCCAGACCACAGATTTCTATGGAACAGGTAAATTATATAGCCATTCATTATACGGCCAATCCGGGATCTACTGCCGTATCCAACCGGAATTATTTTGAAAATCTTGCGATAACGCAGGACAACAAAGTCAGCAGTCATTTTGTGATAGGTTTGGAGGGAGAAGTGGTACAATGTATTCCCACTTCAGAAATATCCTATGCCACAAATTCCAGAAATGTAGATACCATATCCATTGAATGCTGCCATCCGGATGAAACAGGGCAGTTTAATACAGCAACCTATGATTCGGCGGTAAAGCTGACAGCGTGGCTTTGTACACGCTTTGGACTGACTTCGGATCAGGTGATCCGTCATTATGATGTCACAGGTAAAGACTGTCCGAAGTATTACGTGGAAAATCCCGATGCATGGATCCAGATGAAATCAGACATTGCAGCACAGATCCAGACAGATTATGCATTACAGGGGAAATAAAGTGTTATTGTTTATTTTGTGAGCAACAAGAAGTCTGGAAAAATAATTTCTGAAAATAGGGGCTTGAAAATTAAGAAGAAGTATTGTAGTATAACAGCAGAAGCTGCATGACTGGCGGAAAGTAGGATTACCTACAGGGAGTGCAGTGAAGTGAGAAGCCGACCGCCTGGGCAGCCTGATAAGGGGTGTCCAGGCGGTTTTTTGTTACCGTTCATATCCTGGGATAAGCCCCGGGCCTTACATTAGACAAGGAGGACTGTGAAAAATGACGACATTTTCACTTGAAAAAGAACTGAAAGAAAATTCCTATCCGGGAAGAGGAATTGTGATCGGACGTTCCGCTGACGGGAAACATGCAGTTACTGCATATTTTATTATGGGAAGAAGCGAGAACAGCAGAAACCGTATTTTTGTTGAGGATGGGGAAGGAATCCGTACACAGGCTTTTGATCCGTCCAAGCTTACAGACCCGAGCCTGATCATTTATGCACCGGTACGTGTCCTTGGAAATAAGACCATCGTAACAAACGGTGATCAGACAGATACGATCTATGAGGGAATGGACAGACAGCTCACCTTTGAACAGTCTCTCCGCAGCAGAGAGTTTGAGCCGGATGCGCCGAACTATACACCTCGTATTTCAGGTGTTCTTCATGTTGAAGACGGTAAATTCAATTATGCGATGTCTATTTTAAAGAGCAATAACGGAAATCCGGATTCCTGTCTTCGTTATACATTTGCCTATGAGAATGCGGCGGCAGGACAGGGACGTTTTATCCATACTTATAAATGCGATGGAAATCCACTTCCAAGTTTCGAGGGAGAGCCGAAGCTGGTAGAGATCCCAAGCGATATTGATGAGTTTACGGATCTCCTCTGGAAGAGCCTGAACCAGGATAATAAAGTTTCTCTCTTTGTTCGTTTTATTGACATTGAGACAGGAAAATATGAATCCAGGATCGTAAACAAGAATAAATAAGAAAATAGGGATATCACAGAGAACGGAGGAGCTTTTTCATGAAAGAATTACAGTTAAAATACGGATGTAACCCAAATCAGAAACCATCAAAGATCTATATGGCAGATGGAAGTGAGCTTCCGATCCAGGTACTCTCCGGAAGACCAGGATACATCAACTTCCTGGATGCCTTTAATGGCTGGCAGCTGGTACGTGACCTTAAGAAAGCAACCGGACTTCCGGCAGCAACTTCATTTAAGCATGTATCTCCGGCAGGTGCTTCCATCGGACTTCCGCTGAATGAGACACTGGCAAAGATCTACTGGGTAGGTGATATGGACTGGAAGAATTTTTCCCCGCTTGCATGTGCGTATGCAAGAGCAAGAGGTGCAGATCGTATGTCATCATTTGGTGATTTTATTTCTCTTTCTGATGTCTGCGACAAAGATACCGCAATGCTGATCAAGAGAGAGGTTTCTGATGGTGTGATCGCACCAGGATATACAGAGGAGGCTCTTGAAATTCTGAAGCAGAAGAAAAAAGGCAATTACAATGTGATCCAGATCGATGAAAACTATGTTCCAGAACCTTTGGAGCACAAACAGGTATTTGGAGTCACCTTTGAGCAGGGCCGCCAGGAGCTGGCAATTGATGATGCGCTGATCTCCAATATTGTAACAGAGAATAAAGAGCTTACGGAAGAAGCCAAGAGAGATATGAAGGTTTCTCTGATCATCCTGAAATATACACAGTCCAATTCTGTATGCTTTGTTAAGGACGGACAGGCTATCGGCGTTGGTGCAGGACAGCAGTCCCGTGTACATTGTACACGCCTTGCAGGTCAGAAGGCAGATAACTGGTATCTCCGTCAGTGTCCGAAAGTACTGGAGCTTCCGTTTAAAGACACGATCACACGTGCGGAGAGAGATAATGCCATTGATGTTTACATTGGTGAGGAATATATGGATGTCCTTGCAGATGGTGCATGGGAAAAGACATTCACAGAGAAGCCGGAAGTGTTCACAAAAGAAGAGAAGAGAGCATGGCTGGATGGTCTTACCGGCGTGACACTGGGATCCGATGCATTCTTCCCATTCAGTGATAATATCGAGCGCGCATATAAGAGCGGTGTAAAATATATTGCAGAGCCGGGTGGATCTGTACGTGATGACGCAGTTATCGATACATGTAATAAGTATGGAATGGTGATGGCATTTACAGGAATCCGCCTTTTCCACCACTAAAAGATGCATGCCTTGGCCATGATATGCAGCTGAAATAAAAGATAAAAAATATAAAGTCCCGAATCTGAATTTCTGGAAAAAAGAGATCAGACCCGGGACTTTTTGATCGAAAAAGGATAGTTTTAAAAATAAAAAAGAACTCTGAAAAACTCAGAGTTCTGAAGAGCGATAGACGGGGCTCGAACCCGCGGTCTCGACCTTGGCAAGGTCGCGCGTTACCAACTACGCCACTATCGCATATGTCTTATCGTTTCAAGTGTTTCCCTCAGCGACAAGACATATATTAGCATAGATTTTATATTCTGTCAAATGTTTTTTGGAATTTTTTTGAAATTATACACAACATATAAAGTTTATTCCAGACGTCTGAAATAGAACTTGTATATGACAATATTTCGGTGGTTTATGAGTTATTGTCTAAGTGGTAATAGCGCAAAACATGATCCGGATAGTATTGGTCACCATAGTCCCATGGACCGGCAGGATCATGAAGGGGATCATCTTCATCACGTTGTGTGCCGCCGCTTGCCATCTGAGCAAAGGCCTGAGCACTTTGGGCCGTCCACACAGTCTGACCGTTTTCTTCCAGATAAGCAAAATAGGAATCGGCTCCGAAATTGTATGCCTGCAGAGCCAGACGGATTTTGGAAAGATCAGTCGGACCGGTACAGACGGCCTTTTCCAGAGCATATTTCAGTTCCTGGATGCCACAGGAAATAGAGTAAGAAGGATCTGTGATACCATTGGGCTGCTGAGGATATCTGGTGTTGTAGGCTCCTTCTGAGGACTGCATGGGATCGGTACCCTGTCCGGAGCTTTCCTGCATCATCACAGCCAGGATCAGGTCTACATAGTCGGACATATCATATTGTGCTGCTTCGCTGGAAACCTCATCGCGATAAGCTTCACAGGCTGCATTGATCTGATGGGTTTCCTTCTGCCTGCCGGAAAATTTGGAAAAACGCAGAAGGATACAGCCCACGATCAGCAGAAAAAGACATGTCAGAAAGATCTTCTGCCTTCGCACCTGCTGTACACGGAGTTTGTGGCGCTGTTTTTTAGTAAGGGTTGGTTTCTTGTGTTTTGTATTCATATAAGTATTGTATCCGTTACGGATAGATTTGACCAGTTAAAAAATATGATCTTTTTGTTAAAAATTTCTGAAGACTGTCCTGTGAAATTGCAAAATATGATCTGATATGCTATGATAGTCGGGACAAACCGTAGAATGCCGGAAGAAAGGAGGCAAGATTTCATGCGAAAAAAGCTTCTGGCAATTATTTTATGTGCTTCTATGCTTTTCCCTGCATCCGTATCAGCAGAGGTACTGGGATATGAAGCAACACTGGATACATATACAAAGGAGAAAAAAACACCTCAGCAGTTTCAGATCGATGATGGGGCGGGAAATACAGTAAATGTTTTGGCGAAGAGTGATACGCTTTATGTTACAGCGAAAAATACGGAAATCCGGTCCAATCCGGGAGACAGTGGTACAGAGCTGCGTTCTGTGATCCTGGGAACGAAACTTGAAAGAATTGCAGTCTGTGACAATGGCTGGAGCAAGGTGACCTTCCAAAAGAAAGGTGAGGACAAGATCATCGGTTATGTTTCGGACAGCGTGCTCAGTGATACGGAGATCGTAAATAAATTTACAGATACAGTTACAGCGGCACAGGACAGTGATATCCTGGATTATCCCGGCAAGAAGGACGGAGAGGTTGTAGGAGAGGTCCTTCAGGATGATGAGCTGAAAAGAACAGGTACGGTAGATGCTATCTGGAGCAGGATCGTTTACACAGATGACAGTGGTTCAGATCACGTCGGCTATATTCCGACCAGCTGCCTGGAAGGTTATCAGGCTACGGAAGTGGCCAAGGCAGAGCAGGAAAAGAATACAAAAGCAGGATCCCTTACTAAGAGTTCCGGGGAGGGCGTTTTTGCGGATGCGGTAGATGGTGTAACTTCCACAGGTGGTTCCGGAAGTACCGCATCTGGCGTACAGATCGGAACGCCGGTATCAGTATCTTCGGACGCGACACTGAAACCACTGGGAACATTCCGGATCACGCATTATTGTCCGTGCAGCATCTGTTGCGGACCATGGGCGAATGGAATTACTTCCACAGGAGTAACGGCCACTACCAACCGTACGATCGCAGTGGATCCGAGTCAGATCCCATACGGTTCCAAAGTAGTGATCAATGGACAGGTTTATGTTGCAGAGGACTGCGGAGGAGCGATCCGGACCAATTGCATTGATGTATATGTGGCAACACACTCCGAAGCAGAGCAGAAGGGCGTGTTTTATACAGAAGTTTATTTGCTTCAGTGATCAGAAAAAGACTGCTGTAGATTCCACAAGGGATTTGCAGCAGTTTTTTGTATAAAAAAACTCTGACCAGCAGAGGCTATTCTGCGATCAGAGTAAAAAAATAATGCCCAGAGCCGGAATCGAACCAGCGACACGAGGATTTTCAGTCCTCTGCTCTACCAACTGAGCTATCTGGGCATGTCTCTTTCGAGTACTTTGTTACTTTAACACATTTATGTAGAGAATGCAAGGAAAAAATAAAAAAAGCAGATGTTTTTCTGAAAAATCTGATTTTCAAAAAAACATCTGCAATATTATGGCTACAGATTTATCTGGCAGCAAGATAGATTTTTTCCATATCTTTCATGTTCAGCTGTTTGAACACACCGATGGTACGGGTGTCTTCAAAGCTGCATTTAAACGCCAGATCATGAATCTCCTTTTCTGTAAGATCAAGACCAAGCTCATGAAGGCTGGTAGGCATCTGGATGGAACGGAAATAGTCTTCCATGGCTTCTATGCCGGCAAGAGCAGTTTTGTTGAAGTCGGTACTGCAGGGAATGTCAAAGATATTGACTGCAAACTGGGCAAAGCGTTCCGGATTTGCATCATAAACGTAACGTGCCCAGCTTCCCCACAAAGCGGCAAGACCGGCTCCGTGAGCCACATCGTAGGTGCCGCCCAGTTCATGCTCCAGCTGGTGACAGGCCCAGTCACCACCGCCGGTTCCGCAGCCGGTAAGTCCATTGTGGGAAAGACTGCCGGCCCACATGATCTCTGCCCGTGCAGTATAATTATCCGTCTCCTTCATCAGGATCCGGGAGTTATAGATCACGGTCTGCATCAGAGATTCGCTGATACTGTCGGTGATCTCCATGGTTTCGATATTTACAAAGTACCGTTCCATAGTATGCATCAGGATATCCACACAGCCGCTTTCGGTCTGATATTGCGGCAGGGTATAGGTGAGGCGGGGATTTAAAATAGCAAAACGTGGGCGGCACAGATCGTTGCGGGCACTACTCCGTTTCAGCCAGCCCTCTTCATTGGTGATCACACAGGATCCGCTCATTTCACTTCCGGAAGCTGCGATCGTCAGGATAACGCCTACAGGAAGACAGGCTTTTGGGGTTTCGGTGCGGAGAAAAAAATTCCATACATCTGTATCCGGATTGGCAAGTCCATAGCCGATGGCCTTGCAGGAATCAATAACGCTGCCACCGCCAACAGCCAAAAGAAAATCAACCTGTTCTTTGCGGCAAAGCTCAATACCCTCACGTACCTTGGAGAGACGGGGATTGGGAACCACACCGCCAAGAGTGACATAGGGAATTCCAGCTTCATCCAGAGAAGATCGGATCTCATCGATCAGACCGGAGCTTACTGCACTGTGGCTGCCATAATGGATCAGTACTTTGTTGCAGTTCTGCTCTTTTAGAACAGTGCCGATCTTAAGGTGTGTATCTTTTCCGAAAATAACCCGGGTAGGGGTAAAATATTCAAAATTTCTCATAGAGATTAGGCTCCTTTTTATGATTCATGATCTATTGATAAATATAACGAATCTGTTTCCTTACAGGTCAAGCAGATATTTATGATCCCGCAGGGGTATCATCTTGATTCATTTAATTGGTTAAAGTCGTTATAATAATAGCATAGAAGAGAAACAGACGCAAATAAAAGCTATTGAAAAAAAGGTGTAATTTTGGGGGAATGTGATATAATGACTTCTGTGAAGGAAAAGTGACCTGATCACAGAAACAGACTAATGCGAAGCGTATATTATAGAACAGATCCAAACGAAGAAGAAAGCAGGTGTCTGAAATGGAGAATATCATTATCATAGGAGCAGGTCCGGCTGGGATCTCGGCAGCACTTTATGCGGCAAGAGGAAATATGGATCCGCTGATCATAAATACAGGGATCGGTTCACTGGAAAAAGCGGAGAAGATCGAGAACTATTACGGACTGGAGCAGCCGCTGTCCGGCAGAGAGCTTTTCGAAAGAGGTCTTGCCCAGGCAAGAGCACTTGGAGTACGGATCCTGGATGACCAGGTTGTGGGAATGGGTGGTTTTGATACTTTTGAGGTGAAAACTACCGCAGGAGATTTTGAGGCACGCAGCGTGATCCTGGCAACCGGAAGCAGGAGAGCTTCTGCCAGGATTCCGGGAGTAAAGGAATTTGAGGGAAAAGGTGTCAGTTACTGCGCAGTATGTGACGCATTTTTTTACAGAGGAAAAGAAGTGGCAGTGCTTGGAAACAGTGATTTTGCTCTTCATGAAGCAGAAGAACTTTCCCATACCGCTTCCCGTGTGACGATCTTTACAGATGGAAAGAAACCGGAATTTTCAAGAGAAAATCCGCTTCCGGTTAACACCATGAAGATCCAGGCGATCGAAGGGGATGAGCGTGTTTCCGGCATCCGCCTAAAAAGTGATGTGTCCATGCAGGAAGCAGGTACCGGAGCAGATTCTTTTGTGCCGGCAGAGGGAGTCTTTGTAGCACTTGGTACAGCCGGAAGCTCGGAGATGGCCCGCCAGATCGGAGCGGAACTGAATGAAAAAGGAAATATTCGGGTCAATGAAGAGATGGAGACTACAGTTCCGGGACTGTATGCAGCGGGTGATTGCACCGGTGGACTTCTCCAGGTGGCAAAAGCTGTTCATGACGGTGCCCAGGCAGGACTTTCCGCCTGTCAGTATGTGCGGAAGCTTCTGAAGGCGTAAGCATAAGCTGATACTAAAAATAAATACAGGATCAAGGAGGAATTTTATCATGGCAAAAGTTTTTACAACAGACAATTTTGAAACAGAGGTATTAAAGGCAGAAAAGCCGGTACTGGTAGATTTTTGGGCAACCTGGTGCGGACCATGCAGACGTCAGGCTCCGGTCGTGGAAGAGCTTGCAGAAGCCGGATATGAGGTTGGCAAGGTTGACGTAGACAAAGAGCCATCACTGGCACAGCAGTACAAGATCATGAGTATCCCCACACTGTTGGTATTCAAAGAAGGAAAAGAGACCGCACGTTTTGTGGGACTGACATCAAAGACAGAGCTTGAGGCAGCGCTTCAGTAACCAAAACAGAAAACAGAAAAAACAGATACAGCTCTGGGAACCGAAACGGTTTCCGGAGCATTGTTGGTTTACTGAAAATTTTAGACAAGGGTTAATAAAAATATGGATGAGAAAATAATAAAAAAGAATGCAGTGCCTGTGATCGCGGCAATGATCACAGCGCTGGCCTTTTCTTTTACGGGCCTTCCAATGGATGGAAATACTTCTGTAGAAAAAATGAGCGATGTTTATAATGGATTGGGATGCACGAGCTTGCTTGCATGGATCCTGCTTCTTATTTTATACGTGAAAGGATGGGAGGGCTACCGGAAATACAGAAACTGGCAGGCACATGTTTTGGCAGTGATCTTTTCGGCGGGAATGCTTCTTGGAACTTCTTATTTTACAAATGGAAACTGGGATTTTCTGTTTGGCGCAAAGAAACAGATCCTGATCTCAGCCGGATGCTTTATAGGATTTTATATTATCTGTGATATGGGAATCACTTATTTCTGGAGGATTCCTGAGATGGAGTTTTTCCGAAAGGCCTGCGGGCGTATCCCGGCCAGAGAGGAAGAAGTAATGTGGTTCCGCCTGGCAAAGATATCTATGATCATTGGATGGACACCGTTTATCCTGGCATTTCTCCCAGGTTCGATCCCGGCAGATGGATTTCGGCAGCTGGATGTATTTTTGGGAGCTATGCCGCTGGACAATCATCATCCATGGGTCCTGACGATGATCATGGGTGGACTGCTGACACTTGGAAAAACTATCTGGTGTTATAATTTTGGAGTGTTTCTGATCATCATTGTGTTTACTTCTGTGGAAATCTGGTGTTACAGTGCGGTAGTCCGCTATCTGTACAGATGGAAGGCTCCAAAATGGATACTTTTTGGTACTGTTCTGCTGTTTGCATTTGTTCCCATATTTGGAAGCTATGCGCAGGCAGTGATCAAAGATGGATTATATACGGCAGTCATTACTTTGTATTTTGCAGTGTATATAGATATTTGTCATTCCTTTTCCAAGAGAAAGGCAGTATATTTATTTCTTCTGGGAATCAGTGTTTGTCTTACCCGAAATAATGGCATTCATCTAGTCCTGCCTTCTTTGATCCTTTTGTTTTTCTTCCTGGTAAAGGGCGCGAGGAAATATGCATTTATTGTGGCTGTCTGTGTTTTTGCCTGTTATCTGGGCGTAGAAAAGGGGGTAGCACCTGCCCTTGGCGTGGCACCTGGATCCCGATGTGAAATGCTTTCGGTACCGTTTCAGCAGACTGCCCGATATCTGAGAGAATATCCGGATGATGTAACCGCAAGTGAGAAGAAAGCGATCAACAGGATCCTGGATTATGATGTTCTTGCCGAGAAGTATAATCCGGAACTGTCGGATCCTGTGAAAATTACATTTAGGTTCAGAGATGATGATAATGATCCTAAATTGGATGGATACATGAAAGATTATTTTAAAGCCTGGTTTGCCATGTTCCGTCGTCATCCGGGAGTATATATCCAGGCGACATTGAATAATATCTACAGTTATAATGATCCGTTCCATATGGGAAGAGGACAGCAGGGCGTGTACCGGTTTTACATAGATAAACTGTATCAGAAAAAATCCGGGATCGATGTCAGCTATGTGGGCCCAAAAAAGATCCAGTATCTATTCAGGCTTTATGATGAATTATGGATGCGTGCACCTGGGCTGGGACTTATCTTAAGTGCAGGAACGTATACCTGGCTTACTCTGTTGCTGATGGGGTATCTTCTGGTGAAGAAGCAATGGAAAAAACTCCTGATCTTTGCCATACCGGTGCTGAATATACTGATATGCCTTGTGTCTCCTGTAAATGGGATGATCCGTTATATGTGGCCGGTAATGACTATTATGCCGATGCTGTTCTGGTGGATCCTGCAGCCGGCACCTAAAACATCTTCAAATTAAAAAGTATTCATCATTTCATAAAGACGTCTTTTATCCAGAATGCGGATCGATCCCCGTGAGATCTGGATAGAGCCGTCTTTATTCATTTTTTTAAGGCTGCGGCTGACAGCTTCTCTGGCACTTCCGATGGAGCGGGCGATGGCTTCCTGTGTGAGAGCGAGCTCATCGGAACCGGTATCTGCAGCTTCATCCAGAAGAAAGGCTGCGATTCTCTGAGTCAGGGTCATAAAAAATGTCCGTTCGATTCCTGCGATCACATCTGAGAAATGTTCAGTTGTCCGTTTGTAGATGAAATTTTCCAGATAGATATTGTTTTTCATCAGCCGGGAAAAAGGAACTGCCGGAAGCAGAAGCAGATCACAGTCTGTTTCTGCATCGATCTGTACATCAAATGTAATGGCAGAAAGCATGCAGGAGGCGGAAAGAGTGCAGATGTCACTGTCCCTTAAACGGTACAGGGTAGCCTCTTTTCCCTGAGCAGACAGTAGATAAACACGGAGAACTCCCTTCAGAAGAAAAAGAGTTCCCAGGCACTGGCGCTCTTCAGACTGTACGGCAGCACCTGCCGGGTAATGAAGCTCGCGAATGTTATCAAGAAGAAAATTCCGATCTTCTTCCGTCATATGTTCCCAGAAGGGAAACGCCTGAAAATAATTCAGACAGCTGTTTCGATCCATAAAAAGATTACTCCTTTATAAAAATATATAGTACTCATTTTAACGCTGTTTGGATGGAAATACAACAAAAACGGCATTTTTGCGGCAGGAGGGAAATCCCTGTTTGTTACTGTTCACTCCGTTCTCAGCAACACGCTTCGCGATGCACAGAATTTATGCTGATCGCATAAATTCGCGCGGTATGTCTCGGGTTTTCTGTGACCTTCGCTCACAAAAAACACCTCGCGGAATATTACCAGTGAACAGTAACCCCTGTTTTTCTATTTACATCCGGTGGCGGGAACGTTATAATCATAAAGCGAAAAGGATCAACAGAGAAATAATGAAAACTGCCGGGGAAAGAAATTATCCGACAGAAGTTAGGAGAATATAAAATTTGAAAATCTTACTTGCAGCATGCAATGCAAAATATATCCATTCCAATCTTGCGGTATATAACCTGAAATCCTGTTCCGGAGAATACAGCTCCAGGGTTGTGGTCAAAGAGTATACGATCAATCAGATCAGGGATGACATTTTAAAAGATATTTATCTGGAGCAGCCGGATGTGGTCTGCTTTTCCTGCTATATCTGGAATATTTCTTTTGTCAGGGAGCTGGTGCCGGATCTTAAGAAAATCCTTCCACAGGTGGAGTTTTGGGCAGGAGGCCCGGAGGTATCCTACGATGCGGTGGAATTTCTGAAAAAGAATCCTGCGTTTTTTGGAGTGATGGTGGGAGAAGGAGAGGAAACCTTCCATGAACTGGCAGGTTATTATATAGAAAGAAAACCGGAAACTTTGAGCGGGATCCGTGGAGTGGCTTTTCGTGATGAAAACAAAGGCAGGGATATTGTACACACGGGCTGGCGGGAATTGATGGATTTAAGTAAAGTTCCGTTTGCATACAGCAATCTTACAGAGTTTAAAAACCGCATTATTTATTATGAGAGCAGCAGGGGATGCCCCTTTTCCTGCAGCTACTGCCTTTCTTCTATAGATAAGAAGCTTCGGTTCCGTGATATTGAGCTTGTAAAAAAGGAATTGCAGTTTTTTATTGATAATAAAGTTCCTCAGGTCAAATTTGTGGATCGTACCTTCAACTGCAAGCATGACCATGCCATGGAGATCTGGAGGTATATTACGGAGAATGATAACGGGATCACCAATTTTCATTTTGAGATTTCAGCAGATCTTCTCCGTGCGGAGGAGCTGGCGCTGATGAAAACCATGCGTCCGGGCCTGATCCAGCTGGAGATTGGTGTACAGTCCACCAATCCTCAGACCATCAAAGCCATTCGGAGAACCATGGATTTTGAAAAGCTGAAAGGGATTGTAGAGCAGATCCACAGCTTTGGAAATATCCACCAGCATCTGGATCTGATCGCAGGACTTCCCTATGAGGGATACGACAGCTTCCACAAGTCCTTCTGCGATGTTTACGCACTGCGTCCAGAACAGTTTCAGCTTGGTTTTCTGAAGGTGCTGAAGGGTTCACACATGATGGAAATGACAGGGGAATATCAGATTCTTTACAAGGATCGGGAACCCTATGAGGTACTTTCCACAGCCTGGATGACCTACGGGGAGATTTTAAGGCTGAAAATGGTGGAAAGTATGGTGGAAGTGTATTATAATAGTGGGCAGTTCAAAAATACCCTTGTATTTCTGGAGAAGTATTTTGACGATCCTTTCCGGATGTATGAGGCACTTGGCAGATTTTATGAGAAAAAAGGATACTCGGAGATCTCTCATTCCAGGATGAGGCGCTATGAGATCCTTATGGAGTTTGCCGGAGAACAGAAAGAGATCCCGTCGGAAGCACTTTCCGATGTAATGCTCCTGGATCTTTATCTTCGAGAGAATTTAAAGAGCAGGCCATCCTTTGCTTCAGACCAGAAGCCGTATGAGCGGCTGATCTGGGATTACCGGAAAGCGAAAAAAATCCCGAAAACCGCCCATATCGAGGTGTTCCGGGACGGAAAGAAGCTTCTTTTTGATTATACAGACAGGGATCCTTTGACCAACAATGCGCAATTAACGGATATTACAGATGAGGTGAATAATAATTATGGGAATGTTTGATCCGAAAAAAAGAAAAGTGATCACAGCGATCATCGCAGTTATTCTGGTACTGGCAATGGTAGTTCCGACTGTGCTTTCGCTTATCCTTTATTAAGGCGGCAGTTATGAAACTTGGAAAAAAAGCACTGGAGGCGCTTCAGGCAGAGATAGACGGACGGCTTATGCCGGGAGACGAGCTGATCGTGGCAGGCCCTGTGGCAGCAGAAGGAACTGCATGGATCACAAAGAATTATCATGACAGGCTGCGGGATTTTTTTGCAGAACGGTTTCTCGAGGATGCTGTAAAGCTTCCTGAGGTTTACGGAACAGGAACAGAGAATGATAAAATTTGGAAAATGGCGGAAGAATCCGGAGCCAGTGCCCGATATCGGATGGGAGAAGGCGGCTTTCTTGCTGCCCTCTGGAAAATGGCGGAGGCATCCGGAGTAGGTCTTAGTGCAGATCTTCGAAGTGTGCCCATCCGACAGGAAACCATAGAGATCTGTGAGATCCTTGATGTGAATCCGTACAAGCTGCTTTCCGGCGGAAGTATTCTTATGGGAATCCATGGCGGTGATGCGTTTGTGCAGCAGTTGCGGCGAGAGGGGATCATGGCAGCAGTGATCGGGCAGACCGATTCCGGAAATAACAGGCTTCTTTACAGCGGCGGAAATGCCAGATATCTGGAACGCCCGGCAGAAGATGAGACCAAAAAGCTTGGCTTTTTGATCTCATGAGCAAGCAGCGAAGCGGATTGCGAATGCATATTTTGTATATTTAATGCTATGTAGAAAAGAGGAAAAAAATAAATGGGAGTTTTGAATATTGTGCTCCATGAGCCGGAAATTCCGGCAAATACAGGAAATATCGGAAGAACCTGTGTGGCAACAGGAACCAGGCTGCATCTGATCGAACCGCTTGGTTTTCGCCTGAATGAAAAGGCCATCAAGCGTGCAGGTATGGATTATTGGGAACATCTGGATGTGACCAGATATTTGGATTATGAGGATTTTCTCAAAAAGAATCCGGGAGCAAAGATTTATTACGCAACCACCAAGGCACCTCAGACTTATACAGATGTGCAGTATGAGGATGACTGTTTCATTATGTTTGGCAAGGAGAGTGCGGGAATCCCGGAGGATATCCTGGTAAACAATCAGGAAACCTGCGTGCGGATCCCGATGATCGGAGATATCCGTTCCCTGAATTTAAGCAATTCAGTTGCCATTGTGCTTTATGAGGCGCTGCGACAGCATAATTTTACGCATATGAATCTGGAAGGCCATCTGAGAAATTACGATTGGAAATAAGCCTGCAAAGAGTAAATAAAAACCTCTGATTTGGAAGTACTGTAGGAGATATTGAGAGATATTTCTTTTACAGCCTTCCGGATCAGAGGTTTTTTGATGTTTTATTTTGCTTTTTCCAGTGTAAAGATAAATTCTGTTCCAACACCTACGGTGCTGATCACATTGATATTCTGCTTATGAGCGTTGATGATCTCTTTTACAATGGCAAGGCCAAGCCCGGTACCCTTGCGGTCTTTTCCACGGGAGGCATCAATCTTATAGAAACGGTCCCAGATCCTGGAAAGACTTTCCTTTGGAATTCCGCTTCCATGGTCTTTGACTGAGACAAAAACCTTGCCATGATTGACTGTGGTTTCCAGTGTGATAGAAGAATTGTCGCTGCTGAATTTTACCGCATTGTCCAATAAATTGTACAGTACCTGCTGGATCTGTTCCATATCTGCACGGACAAAAAGCTCTTTTCCCGCAAGGAGGAGCTCCAGACGGATGTTTCGTTCCGAACAGGTTCCCTCAAAGGTGGCGGCTGTGGTACGGATCGTTTCATTGATATCAAAACGCCGCATATGCATCATACGCTTTTTGACATCCAGTTCGTTTAAGGTAAGGAGACTTCGGGTAAGCTTCTCCAGACGGGTGGATTCAAAAGCAATGACTTTCAGATAACGTTCCTGCATTTCCGGTGGGATGGTACCGTCCAGCATGGCTTCCACATAGCCTTTGATGGAGGTCAGAGGCGAGCGGAAATCATGGGACACATTGGAAATGAATTGTCGTTGATACTCTCCGTTTTTGTTCAGCTTGTCTGCCATGTAATTCAGGGAGTGGGAAAGATATCCCATCTCATCTTCAGAATCTACGGGGATCGTGTAGGTAAGATTTCCGTTGGCAAATTCCAGGGCACCCTTTAAGATTTCTTTCAGAGGTTTGTGGACCCTGTAAAAATAGATCAGAAGAAAACTAAAAAACAGTGCATAGATCACAATAAAGATCAGGACCATAACCTCTACGATATTGCTGCGGCTTTCGTAGAGGTTTTTCATAGGGTAGTGGATCACCAGATAACCAGTCACCAGATCCGTATCTTTTATGGGAACGACTGTGCTTAGCTGTGTGGTTTTTAATGTCCCGTAAAACGTACCGGAGGAATAGCAGGTATCTTCGTAATCTTCCGGTCGGAAGTTCCTGACGGTGATATCACCGGAATCAGAGGACTGCTGGTTTGTGTTTATCAGAACGTTCCCATCTGTATCCATAACCCAGAAATCTGCATTTTGAAAGGCTGCTGCAGAGGAAAGAGCCAGGGTGAGGGATTTGTTTTTGGGGCTTTTTACAGCCTGACGAAGTTCATTTTTGGAAACCAGCTGGCTGGCAGTGCGGTAAAGGGACTCTCCGGTAGAGCGCTCCAGCCTTTTTTCTACCAGGTAGGAGCCACCGGAGGAAAGCAGCAGAAAGCAGATTCCGCCCAGCATAAAGTACAGGATCAGCAGTTTAGTATAAAGATGCTGTTTCATGAATCCTTTACCTCAAATTTGTAACCGATTCCCCAGACTGTGGAAAGAGCCCAGTTTGGGTTATCCTTGATCTTCTCACGTAGACGTTTGATGTGAACGTCTACGGTTCTGGTATCGCCAATGTATTCATAGCCCCAAATGTGATCCAGAAGCTGTTCTCTTGTGAAAACCTGATTGGGAGAAGCTGCCAGGAAATAGAGAAGCTCCAGCTCCTTTGGCGGCATATCGATCTGGTGTCCCATATAAGTTACAGAATAGTTGGTCAGGTTGATCACCAGATCCGGATAGGAAACACATTTTTCCTTTGGCGCGGCAGACGGAGATTTTACATGAAATCTGCGCAGTACCGCACGGACACGTGCCACCAACTCTTTGGAGTCAAAAGGCTTGATGATGTAATCATCCGCTCCAAGTTCCAGTCCCAGGACTTTGTCAAAGGTTTCTCCCTTGGCGGAAAGCATAATGATCGGTACATCGGAGGTGTGACGGATCTCACGGCATACCTGGTATCCGTCAATGCCCGGAAGCATGAGATCCAGAAGGATCAGATCCGGGTGAAAAATATGGAACTGCTTCAGGGCTTCCTCGCCGTCATTTACGATCTTAGTCTCAAAGCATTCTTTTGTGAGATAGAGAGCAACCAGCTCTGCAATGTTGTTGTCATCGTCAACAATGAGGATTTTCTGTTTTGTAGCCATGGCTTCAGCTCCTTTTTATTTCTTGAATTCTACAATGGTCACGCCGGCATCGCCTTCTCCGAATTCGCCGAGACGGAAGGAAGCTACGTGCTTTTGGCGCTTCAGGTAATTGTGGACACCTTTGCGGAGGGCACCGGTACCTTTTCCGTGAACGATACGGACGGATTTCATGTGTGCGATATAGGCGTCATCCAGATATTTATCCAGCTCTGCAACTGCCTCATCTACGGTTTTTCCCAGAAGATTGATCTCTGTGGAAATGCTGGCTGCCTTGGACATACGGATCTTTCCGGCGCCGGTACGCTGCATGGACGGAGTGGTGATCACCGGCTCGTCCACAAGCTCCAGATCGGAGATATGAACCTTGGAACGTATGATACCCATCTGCACAAAGAGATATCCTTTGGAATCCGGATGACTGGAAACTGTTCCCTTGAGATTCAGGCTGAGCACCTTTACGGTATCGCCAAGAGAAAGATCGGATGGCTTCAGCTGTTTCTTTGGCTTTTGCTTCTGCTGTCTGGAAGACATTCCATTTTCGGCTTTTGACATACGTTTTTTCAGGTTCTGGCGCTCTTTTTCCACGGAAGCGGTATCTACGTGATCCTTCTGGAATTTATGGAAAAGCTTCATGGTCTGATCTGCGTATTCCTTGGTATCGCGGAGAATCGCATGTGCCTGTTCATTGGCTTCTCTGAGAATCCGCTCTTTACGTTCATCCAGCTTTTCTTCTTTTTCCTGAAGAGATTTTTTCAGCTCTTCTACCTGTTCTTTGTAACGGGCAATTTCAGCACGCTCGTTTTCGATGGTGACACGGCTCTGCTCCAGGGATGTCAGAACATCTTCGAAAGATTCATCCTGCTCGCTGATCTGTTCCTTTGCTTTGTCGATGATGAAATCCGGAAGCCCCAGCTTGGAAGAAATGGCAAATGCGTTACTTTTTCCCGGAACACCGATCAGAAGGCGATAGGTCGGACGTAAGGTTTCCACATCGAATTCACAGCAGGCATTTTCCACACCTGGAGTGGAGAGGGCATAGATCTTCAGTTCGCTGTAATGGGTGGTTGCCATGGTACGGATACCCTGCTCGTGAAGATGTGACAGGATCGCAATGGCAAGAGCGGCACCCTCGGTAGGGTCCGTACCTGCACCAAGCTCATCGAAGAGGACCAGGGAATCCTGATCTGCGGATTTCAGGAAGGAAACCACGTTTGTCATATGAGAGGAGAAGGTACTTAAGGACTGTTCAATGCTCTGCTCATCTCCGATATCAGCATAAACCTCGCGGAAAAGTGCAAGTTCGGAACGATCCAGCGCCGGGATATGGAGACCCGATTGTCCCATCATGGTAAGAAGACCTACGGTTTTCAGAGAAACAGTTTTACCACCGGTGTTTGGTCCGGTGACAACCAGGAGGTCAAAATCATCCCCGAGACGGATGTCAATAGGAATGGCTTTTTTCTTATCAATCAGTGGATGACGGGCCTGGCGAAGCCGGATCCGGCCCTCTGTGTTGAAAACAGGTTCACTGGCGTTCATGTCCATGGCAAGTGCGGCACGGGCAAAAATAAAGTCCAGCTGTACCATGATGGAAAGATCTGCGTGAATAGCCTCCAGCTCAGCAGCTACCTGCTGGCTTAAGGATGCAAGGATCACTTCGATCTCTTTCTGCTCTTTCAGCTCTAGCTCGCGGATGTCGTTGTTCAGCTTGACAACAGCCATGGGCTCAATGAAAAGGGTGGAGCCAGTGGCGGACTGGTCGTGGATCATACCGGGAACCTGGCCTTTATATTCAGCCTTTACCGGGATACAGTAGCGACCGTCGCGCATGGTGATAACGGAATCCTGAAGATAATTCCTGGCACTTCCTGCAACCAGAGAAGAAAGCTGGGTGTGTATCCGGTCGTTGGTGGCTTTGATGCTGCGGCGGATCTGACGAAGCGTGCTGCTGGCATCGTCACTGATCTCATCCTCGGAAAGGATACAGCGGCGGATCTCTGTGCTGAGGGGTGTCAGAGGTTCCAGTGCCGCAAACATTCCGTCAAGGGAATCGGTCATTCCGTCATCACGGTCACTTCTGGAATAGGCCTTTACACGACCGGTATTCTCAAGAAGACTGCAGACAGAAAGCAGCTCCGGTGTATTCAGGGCGCTGCCAACAGTAAGACGTTTTAATGTGCCGCGGATGTCCTTGACGCTGCCGAAGGAAATGCCGCCTTTTTTGAACAGGCGTGCAAGGGCATCGTGTGTCTGCAGCTGCATGGACCGGATCTCTTCAATGTCTGTGGAAGGGGTAAGCTTCCGACAGAGATCTTTTCCCATGGGGGAGGATGCCTTGTCTGTGAGCAGATCTATGATTTTATAGTATTCAAGTGCTTTGTATGCTTTTTTGTTCATTGTTGCTATAGTTACTCCTTTTTGTTACTTCTGTTGATTCTGTGCTTTTCTGCGTAACACAGGATATGCAAAAAAACACTTCGTTTCCTATTTTACATGATTTCCATAGCAAAGGAAAGTAAAATGTGTTATGATACTGAATAAAGCCCGGAAGTAAGTGGAAACTGTGCAAAAATGCCAGAAAGCCCGGACCGGGATGCGGCCAAAGATCATAAAGAAAGTCTGGCTATGAATGCAAAGTGTGAAGCGGATGTGTTCGTGAGTATGTCTGCTTTGAAAGTAAAAAGAACAGAAAGGCAAGAATTTTATGCGTTTTTTAAATGAATTACATGAGGGAGACAGAGTAAACGGGATCTATCTCTGCAAACAGAAACAGGCAGCTACAACGAAGAATGGCAAGCCCTATGAGAATCTGATCCTTCAGGATAAAACAGGTGTGATCGATGGTAAGATCTGGGATCCCAATTCTCTGGGAATTGATGAGTTTGATACTCTTGATTACATTGAGATCATGGGAGATGTGACAAGCTTTGCAGGCGCCATGCAGCTGAATATCAAGAGAGCACGCAAGGCAGGAGAAGGGGAGTATGATCCGGCAGATTATCTTCCTACCAGTGAGAACAGTGTGGATGATATGCAGAGCCAGCTACGAGAGCTTATCAACAGTGTGAAGAATCCCTATCTTTCCCAGCTTCTGAAGAAGCTCTTTGTGGAAGATCAGGAATTTATGAAGATATTTGAGGGACATTCTGCAGCGAAGACCGTACATCATGGCTTTATCGGCGGGCTGATGGAGCACACTCTTGGAGTGACCCGTCTCTGCGATTATATGGCGAATGCATATCCACTATTGAACCGAGATCTTCTGATCACAACCGCACTTCTTCATGATGTGGGCAAAACGAAGGAGCTTTCTGCTTTTCCGATGAATGATTATACAGATGAGGGACAGCTTCTTGGACATATTGTGATCGGGGCACAGATGGTGCATGATCTTGCAAAAGAGATCCCGGATTTTCCGGAGAAGCTTGAAAATCAGGTGATCCACTGTATTCTTGCACATCATGGTGAGCTTGAGTACGGTTCTCCCAAGAAACCGGCACTTGCAGAGGCAGTTGCCCTGAATCTGGCAGACAATACAGATGCAAGGATGGAGACACTGACAGAAATTTTTCACGCAGACAAAGGCAAAAAAGAATGGCTTGGTTTCAACCGGCTTTTTGAGTCCAATTTAAGAAGAACAGGAGATATTTAATACATGGAATTCCGTAAAAACGATATACTCACTTTAGATATAGAGGATTGCGGAGTTGACGGTGAAGGTATCGGGAAAGCCGATGGCTTCACCGTTTTTGTGAAAGACGCCGTGATCGGAGACCGGATCAAAGCCAAGATCATCAAGGCAAAAAAGAACTATGGCTATGGCCGCCTGATGGAGGTGATCACACCGTCTCCATACCGTGTGAAACCTGTCTGCTCTATTGCCCGCCAGTGCGGAGGATGCCAGCTTCAGGCATTATCCTACGAGCAGCAGCTGAAATTTAAAGAGAAAAAGGTTCGTGGACATCTGGAAAGAATCGGAGGTTTTCAGAATCTTGATATGGAACCGATCATGGGGATGGAAGACCCCTATCATTATCGAAACAAGGCACAGTTTCCGGTAGGAAAAAATAAAGACGGAAAGATCATCACAGGCTTTTATGCAGGAAGAACCCACTCCATCATTGATAACCGAGAATGTATTCTGGGAGTGAAACAGAATAAAGAGGTTTTGGACCGTGTGATCGGACACATGGAAAAATATCATGTACAGCCCTACGATGAGGCCACGGGAAAAGGTCTTGTACGTCATATTATGATTCGTTACGGCTTCCATACAGATGAGATGATGGTCTGTCTGATCTTAAACGGAGATAAGATCCCTGCAGAAAAGGCTCTTGTGGAATCACTCTGTGAAATTCCGGAAATGACCAGCATTACCATCAATGTTAATAAAAAACGGAACAATGTGATCCTGGGTGATCAGCTTCGCCTCCTTTGGGGACAGTCCTATATAACGGACAGCATCGGAGATATTTCCTATCAGATCTCTCCCCTGTCCTTTTTCCAGGTCAATCCCATCCAGACCGAAAAACTGTATGGAAAGGCTCTGGAGTACGCCGGCCTTACGGGAAATGAAACTGTCTGGGATCTGTACTGCGGAATCGGAACTATCTCCCTGTTCCTGGCCCAGAAAGCAAAATTCGTCCGCGGCGTGGAGATCGTACCACAGGCCATTGACAATGCAAGAGAGAATGCGAAGCTCAATGGCATTGAGAATGTAGAGTTTTTTGTCGGAAAAGCAGAGGAAGTGCTGCCGAGAGAGTATGAGAAGAATGGCGTTTATGCAGACGTTATCGTGGTAGACCCGCCACGGAAGGGCTGTGATGAGGTACTTCTGAATACGATCCTTAAAATGAAGCCGGAGAGGGTTGTGTATGTGAGCTGTGACAGTGCGACACTGGCGAGGGATCTGAAGGTGCTGTGTGCGGAGGATTATGAACTGGTGCGGGTTTCTACTACTGATATGTTTCCGCAGGGAGTCCATGTTGAGACGGTTGTCTTGCTTTCCAAGGGTGAGGTCGACTCGAAAAAGATTCGGGTTGAGTTCTCTTTGGAAGATATGGATATGTCCGAATTTCAGGATGGGGCAACCTACACCCAGATCAAGGACTATGTGCTGGAGCATAGCGGGTTAAAGGTATCCAACCTTTATATCTCGCAGATTAAACGAAAATGTGGGATTGAGGTCGGCAAGAACTACAATCTGCCCAAATCCGAAGATTCCAGACAGCCCCAGTGTCCGCCGGAAAAAGAGAAAGCAATCCGAGAAGCTATGAAATATTTTGGGATGATTTAATATCCCATATTATGGAGGTTGCTTATGGATAGATTGATTTCTTGTGAGTTCAACATGGATAATGCTTGTGTGGAACTAAAATTTGCAAATGGCAGCATGATTGCCATTGATACCATCGCCGTGGAGAATGAGGTTGCCGATAATATGTATCAGCGGTCAGAATTGGACTATCTGATCTACAATGATCCGATTGGATATGCAGACTTGATATTGAACGGAAACCCCGAAATTTATCTAAAAACTGTAACTGAATGTAAACCCTTAGATTAAAACTCAGCCCTCTGCCTTTTCCTTGGCAGAGGGCCGTTTTTTGCTTAACAGTTATTGAGCATCCCTTAATTGCTCTACAACACTGCATTTTGCTGCGTTGTCATACATCATGCAGGGGATCAGCCACCCCAGCAGAAGAAATACCGGAATTGTCAGCAGGACAGGCAGAATGGTGAATCGATACTCAAAGAACCAGAACATACTGCCCAGCATTTTTCCCGCAAGAGGTCCCACCGCCAGCGACAGAATAAAAGCCACCGCTACGGAGGACATTGCGTAAAACAATCCCTCGTAGATCAGCATGGTTTTGAGCTGCCGGTTCGTCATTCCTACAGCCTGAAGCACAGCAAATTCACGGCGGCGGGAAAGAATACCGGTCATCATGGCGTTGAAGAAATTTAAGAGTCCCACCAGCCCAATGATAGCACAGAGGATACCACCTATCAGAAGGAACATCTGCCGGAACTGAGCAAATTCAGAGCGAGCCGTGGCCTTGCTTTCATACATCAAGGGCGAAAACTCACCGGCAGTGAGCTTCGATAGATATTGCTCTGCTTCGGCCTCGTCAACTTCGTCCGCTGTGTCGAACAGGTAGAGCATCGGAATGGCTGCACCACCGCTGTCCCTCTGTGCGGTGTCCACAGACAAAACTACGTCATATCCAAAACCACTATAACGATAACTCATGGAATTCGGAAGATTTACCAAGGCGCAGACCGTGTACTCTACATCTCTGGCTCCATACAGTTTTTCCTGAAAGTACTCCTCCGGTGTAACTTCGGTGAGTTCCCCGGTGCGGCTGTCGATATATTTCACATCGTCCGCATAGGTAACGGTGATCGTGTCTCCCACCTTGGGGTAGTATTCAGGATTGCGCAGATTACCGTAGTCATCTAAGGAAACCGCAATGGCAATGGCGTTATTGTCCGGCTCCAACATGGGAGAAATATCTCCGTCGAACACTTGCAGCTTGTCAAACAGACTGTTATCCAGAGCCTCGATTCTGGTATCTCCCATCACCATATTGCCCCGGTGCTCCAGACGGCTCATATGGCTGTCCAACTGCTCGGCGCTTTCGTACCTTGCATAGTCCTGCCGCAGAGCATCCTCCGTCATCCACAGGTAGGCGGGTTTTCGCACAGCATATCCCGTGCCGGAAAGACTGGCCTTTGTGTTTGCTGCGATCTCCTCGATCTGTTCTGGCGTGATGAATTCATCTGCCGGGTTGTAACGGAAATAGTCGGGCGTGCTGACGATAAAATCGGCGCAGGTCATGGAGGATACATACTTCTCCATGCTGAAGCCGCCCACAAAGGCACACAGCGCATTGAACAGTGTCACCGACAGTGCCAGAGACACCACCACCAGCACCGTCTTTTTCTTGTTTCGTCCCAGATTGGCAAAGGCCATCTGATGGAGCTTCGCTCCCCGGATGCTGCGCCGTTTTTTCTTGGTCTGCATCACATCCGTATATTTGGTAGCCTCCACCGGAGAGACCTTGGCTGCCATTTTTCCGGGCTTGGAACAGGACAAAAGCACCGTCAACAAGGCAAACAGCATGGACCCAAGGAAGATCACAGGCGAAGTACTGATGGTGGTGATGCCTGTATCCAACTGGATGGAGTGCAAGACAACAGGCACCAGAACAGCGCCGATGCCGTAGCCCAGCAGCAGCCCTGCCGGAATGCCGATCAGACAAAGCAGAAGTGCCTGCTGGCGAATGATACGTTTGAGCTGCCGGGGCGTTGTGCCAATGGTTTTCAGAAGTCCGTAAAACCGGATATCCCCTACAACAGAGATCTGGAAAATGTTATAGATGATAAGATACCCCGTGAAAATCACCAGTAGCAAAAAAGCTGCTATGGCGATCACAAGTTCCGGATCAAGCTTCGACTCCAGCTGGGATGAGGTATATCCCCAATTGACGCCGATTCGGACGCTGTTGGGATCGGTATAGCTGTCCCATGTGTAACCAAGATCGGTATCCACCTGCTCCATCTGCCCTTGAATGTTTGTGCCGGAGGCCAGCATGACATTCAAATCTGTGCGGAAAGGCTGTAAACCTGTTTTCACTGCCTGCGCTTCGATGTCATCTGCGTAATCACGGCTGATGTTGATGTAATGAACAGGCATTAGTTCATCATAGTCCCAATAGCCCACCAGCGTAAAGGTATCTGTTACAGTAAAGGCGGTTTGATCCTTGTCCGTAATGGAATAGGAAACCGTGACCTCGGCGCCCAGCTCCGGCGTTACGCCAAGCAGCTGCAACGCTGCCGTATCCATGGCTACCTCTTTGCCGCTTTCGGGCATCCGTCCGGTAGTAGGGGTTGCATAGCTCCATTTAGTGCAGTTGGCATCCATGTAGCTGATCTCTGCCGGTATTTTGGCAAAGACCCCCTCCGCAGTGATACCGATTACCTTCCGTGCCCCCGCAGCCTTCACCTTTGGGTGGGCAGCGATGCGTTCCGCCTGCTCGGGGGAAACATCCTTAAAGGTGCCATGCGCATAGCCGCCTACCTGCCGAAACTGGTAGGTTTCATAGCTGGCGTTCAACGACAAGACAATGGTGAACATGGACGTAAATAGTAGCGTTGTCAGCGCAATGGCAAAAATGGCGATCAGATTGCGGCGACGGTTCGCATAAAGAGATTTTAAGCTGAGCTTTCGAATACATTTTCTGTTTTTGACATTCATCGTAGCCACCTCCCGTTAGTTCTGGGAGACGATCCGACCATCTTCGATACGGATAATGCGGTCTGCCATCTGCGCAATTT
>NZ_JAMOYY010000019.1:0-69036 GCF_023669475.1 Blautia sp. MB18-30
ACAGCGGCGTGGCCAGGAGGGGAAGAGCGCGAGAAGGGGAGACGGCCTTCGCAACTATGAGTGCTTCCCCTTCTCGCAAATTACCCACTTTCAAAAAGTGAAAACTATAATCCAAAAAAATCAAACCATCCAATTTCCTCTCACTTTCAAAAAGTGAAAACTATAATTCAAAAAAATCAAACCATCCAATTTCCTCTCACTTCAAAAGGTGAAAACTACAATCCCAAAAAATCAAACTACCCAATTTATCTCACTTCAAAAAGTGAAAACTATAATCTAAAAAATCAAACCACACAATTTCCCCTCACTTAAAAAAGTGAAAACCATAATCCAAAAAGCAAACCACATAATTATAGATTCAAAGGAAGTCGTCCCACAACCTCCTTTGTCAACCCACCTATGAGAATCCCCGCCAGGACACCTGACACCAGCAGTGCCGGTGCATAAACCA
The DNA here is from genome assembly GCF_023669475.1 of Blautia sp. MB18-30. NCBI lineage: Bacteria > Bacillati > Bacillota > Clostridia > Lachnospirales > Lachnospiraceae > Blautia > Blautia sp. MB18-30. Next base: position 452 of record NZ_JAMOYY010000019.1, read on the forward strand.
TCAAACTCGTATTGCTCACCACGATCATGGCAACGATCAGCTGCCCGATATTATGTGTGACACCACCGGCCACACTGATACCGATCAGACTGAAGCCGGAATGTTTTTTCAAAAGATCCATCACAGTCAGGCTAAGCGCAGCGCCAGCCAGACTATACAAAATACTGAACAGATTTCCAAACATAAATCCGATCACCAGGATTCTGACAACGGACACGAGAGCCGCTTCTTTAAAGGAATATCGGTCCAGTATAAAAAGTACCGCCAGGTTTGCAAGCCCGAGCTTGATACCCGGAATTCCTGTAAATACAGGGACCAGAGACTCCACATATCCAAAAATGATCGCTACTGCGGCAAATAATCCGAGATAAGCTGTTTTTCGTTTCATAAATAAATCCTTTCATTTGTTGCAGGAATATCGTTGCAAAAATAGCACAGACAGAATACCGTCTGTCAGAGAAAACTCTACGGAGAACACGTATTACGCATATTCTCCGGAAATTTTATGTCACCGCATCAATTTTAGGCGAACTATCCGAATCCAAATCCTCTGCAGTATTTTCCCCTTCTATCACAACCTTATTAGGAAGGCAGATGATGGAACCGCCGTGCTCGTCCACAGCCTTCTGTTTCATACAGTAATGATCCGGGCAGGTTGCTTCGATCATTGTAACTTTTCCATCTTTGATCTCGCAGACATTGGTGTCTCCGATGTGGATGATCTGGTCCTGGGAAAGCGAATAGGTTCCGAATTCTTTTCCGTCAACGGTAATATGGATCGTATTATGGGAACGTTTCCCCGCAATCTGAAAACCAAGCCAGAGAACCCCCGCCAGAATCAGGATCCCGGCAATAAAAATCAATTCTTTTTTCTTCAAAACAAATCTCCATTTCTGTTACAGATTCAGAAAAATCATATCATAATCGAAATTAAAAGGCAAACATAAGTTAATGATATCTAACCATAATTCATACAGCTGTTCCCAACGGAAAGGGAGGAGTGGCGATGATTTTTCTTTTATAAAAGACATAAAACAGAAAAATTCATATTGGAAAAAGTTATAAACTACTAACAAAAGTGTAGACAAGAAAAAAAACAGGTGATATAATACCTAACTGTAAGTTAGCATCGTCTAATTTTACAAAAAAGGTTAATCAAAACTAATTTATGTATATGGATAAAAACTATATAATTTGTCCAAAAGACAGTTATACGCAGATTACAGGACTGGATCGAGAGCATCTGACGTAGCAATATATGTTCGCATAGCGTGAGTCTGATGCAGCAATTTACAGAATTGTTAAAAATACAAGGGAGAAAAGAGATGAAAAATCAGAATTTTTATATGAGAGTGATCTCCTTACTGTTGGTGATCCTGGCTGTACTTTTTTATAACAGCAGCATGAAAGCCCAGGCAAATGAAAAAGAGATCGCGGCTCTGACAGATAAGGTAGATACACTTCAGGAGCAGCAGAATGAACTTCTCAGTGCGCTGGAGACGAGTTATGTAAATCGTATGCAGAATCAGGCAGCATCTGCAGGATCAGGCAGCAGTGATACAGATACAGCAGGCGATGACAAAACAACAGACACTTCAGACGGCAATGTATCCGATGCAGACGCAGAGGACACAGCAACCGCAGATTCCGATAATGTATATAAAGATGGAACCTATACAGGAGAAGCCGAGGGATACGGCGGGACCATTCAGGTGGAAGTGACACTTGCCGGTGATGAGATCACATCCATCAACGTAGTCAGCGCCCCAGGCGAGGACAGTGCATATCTTTCACAGGCAGAGAGCGTGATCGATTCCATCCTGAGTGCTCAGAGTACAGATGTGGATACCGTATCCGGAGCAACGTTCAGCTCCACAGGAATCCTGAACGCAGTGGATGCGGCACTTGGAAAGGCGGAAAACTCATGAAAAAAAGACAGCGGGAGGTAAGGCTGATGCGTGCGGGAATACAGCTGGCATTTTTTATTGCCGCCCCGTCTCTGTTTTCTACAGCCTTTGCAGGGATCAAATCGATCTTTCTTGCCATTGCGGCCGGTCAGCCGGTGGAGTGGAATTCCTTTCTGACTGTAACGGCAGTGCTTCTGATCTTTACCTGCTTTTTCGGAAGACATTTCTGCGGATATGCGTGTGCATTCGGATCTTTCGGAGATGCCGTATATGAAGGCTTTTCCTGGATCCGGATGAAATGCTTTCACAAAAAAAAGAAACCGGCTCTTTCCGAAAAAATGGTTCACGGGCTTCAGAAAGTTAAATATATCGTACTGGCACTGATCCTGCTTTCCTGCCTTACAGGTGTATACGGAAAGCTTACGGGAACCAGCCCGTGGGATGTTTTTTCCATGCTCACGGCAGGACGGCTCCCGAACAGCAAATATCTGGTGGGAATTGTGTTCCTGGTGCTGATCATTGTGGGAATGTGTACACAGGAAAGGTTTTTCTGCCAGTTTCTCTGTCCCATGGGAGCGGTTTTTGCATTAATGCCAATCCTTCCGGGCGCACTGTTTCGGAGAAACCGTGAGAAATGTCCGCCGAAATGTGGTCTCTGTAAAAAAAGATGTCCGGCTCATCTGGATATCGACGGCGACACAGGCAGATCCGGCGAATGTCTTTGCTGCCACGCATGTGCCGCAGCATGCCCGAGAAAAAATATTCACATTGGAACAATTGAGGAAAAATGATCTATGAGATATCAGGCTCTGAAAAAGAAAACTTTTCTGGCAGCAGCTACATTTACAGGAATTGCGGTGTTGTTTCCTGTGCTGTGCATGGCTGCTTCGGAAAATGATGTACAGACATATACCGATACAGATTTTGCAATGGATACTGTGGTATCAGAAACACTCTATACCACAGGTGACGATATAAACAGTAAGCTGACAGCTGTGCTGACAGATGTGGAGACGAACCTTCTTTCCTGGACCAATGAGAAGTCCCAGATCTATAAGGTGAATGCAGACAGCGGAAAAGATACGGAGATTTCCGACGAGCTTTCCGGATACCTGAAACGTCTTCTGAAGATCGCAGAGGATTCTGACGGAGCCTTTGACCCAACCATCGGGAAGCTGATCCGCCTGTGGGATATTGGAGGGGAAAACCAGAAAATTCCGGAAGAAGCAGAAATTAAGAATGTTCTGAAGGATTCCGGATATCAGAAAATTTTTCTTGACGGAAATACGGTCCACATGGAGGAGGGCTGTTCTCTGGATCTTGGAGCAGCGGGAAAGGGTATTGGCTGTGACCGGATCCTTAAAGAACTGGAAACAAAGAAGGATGTAATAGCAGCACTTATGAATCTGGGAGGAAGCAGTGTCATGACCTACGGAAGCAAGCCGGATGGTTCTTCCTGGAATGTGGCAGTGACAGATCCCAGAGCTGAAAATGAGGATGACTATCTTGGTGTGGTTGCCTTAAATGGTACAGAATTTCTTTCCACATCTGGAGATTATGAGAAATATTTTATCGAAAATGCTGTAAGGTATCACCACATTATGGACCCGTCTACCGGCTATCCGGCAGAAAGCGGAGTGACCGGGGTAACGGTAGTCTGTGACTCAGGTCTGGAGGCAGATGCGCTTTCCACAGCATGTTTTGTGCTGGGGGTGGAAAAAGGGACACAGCTGTTGAAAGCTTACGGTGCAGACGGACTTTTTGTGGATGAAGACCATCATGTATATCTCACTGAGGGGATGAAAGAGCGGTTCAGCCTGCTTGCGGATTCCTACAGTGTGGAGAATATTGCAGAGTGAAGCTGATCTCCCGGCGATCCGGTTTATGATTGTTTGGCAGAGGGGAATGCTCATATCCGCAGTACTTGCGATAGTAAACCTGGAAAGGGTTCTATAAATATATCATATTTTTAGGAGGAATAAGCAATGCAGAAGTGGAATCTATTGAAAAAAACAGCTCCATGCATTTTAAGTCTTGCAGTGGCAGCAACAACCTTTCCGACCGCTGTAATGGCATCTGATCTTGATGCAGCCGTGGTTTCCGAGGCAGAGGCAGGAGATACGGAGGATTTTAGTACAGAGGAAACGGCAGAGGATACTGAAGCTGTAGCAGAAGAAGCTATAGAGGATGCTGCAGACATAACAGAAGAAGCAGCAGAGGATGCAGCAGTGCCAGAAGCTGCTGCAGACGAGACAGAGGATATCCAGCAGGAAGATACAGCAGAGGAAGCAGACCCGTTCTCTACAGGGGAAGAGAATTTCACAGAAGGCGATGAAGTGGCGGAAGCATTTTCCGATTCTGACCAGCTGACAGGCGAGTATCAGTACGTATATGCAGGACTTACCTGGGGTGAGTACTGGGCAGCAGAAGGCGTATATGCAGCTGGAGATACAAGCTCTTCAGAAGAGAAGGATTCACATAGTGAGTTTGATACAGGAGCTTTTGATACAGTAACAAGAGCGACTGCAAATCATGGACTTCACAGAGGAAGCTATCAGACAGAAGCTACGATCATTGCTGAAGACGGAACCAGATTCGACGTATCCTACTGGGAGGATAAAGGAAGCACACTTTATCTTACAGACGGTTCCAAGGTAAAATGGAACAGAGGCAGTATAACAACAGAAGATGGAAAAACCTATACGATGGATCATTATGAGATATATGGTCTGAAATATGTCCCGGTAGCAGTTAAGACCGCAGATTTTGCAGATTTTTGCAAAAAGTATAATGTTGTACAGGATGGAGCTGTGCTCTCCGGAGGATACAGTGAAAACAATCTCCAGTATTATAAAGGCCTTGTGGCAGACGTAAATGCACAGACAAATGGTCTGAAATATGCGGAGAAAAATGGTGACGGCTTTACATTTACAGCAAGAAAATCAGACGGAACAGCTTCCGGTATCAAGGATCAGGCGTTAAAAACAGCAACAGAGATCAAGCCGAGTGTAAAAGCAGCAAGCGGAAGCTACGGCGAATTCCTCCGTGTGGATCTCAATGGAAATTATGGTGATCTTGGTGCAAATATGCAGGCTGTACGCTGGGATTATTATGGAGATGATTCCACATATACAAAATGCCTCGCTTCTTATGGAACCAAGTTTGCCGCAGATAACTGGATGCATAAAGCAATGGGAATCCAGCTTGGACTTACAAAATCTGCACGCTGCAAGCTTCCGGGAGGAACAGACGGAACAGGATACTGGAAACTGACAGTGTATGCTCTTGGATATAATGACTATACCTACAGCTTCCAGGCAACTGCAGAGAATATCGTAAATCCTACAATGGAGCCAACTGATTTTACAAGTCTTAAAACAGAAGTGGAAGCTGCAAAGGCTCTGGCAGAGGCAGATTACACAATTGCAACCTGGAAGTCCTTTGCCGGTGAGCTTCAGGAAGCAGAAGACATTCTTACAAAAACAGATGCAAGTCAGGCTGAGGTAAATGAAGCACTTGAACATCTTCAGGGAGCAGAGAAAGAGCTTCAGAAGGTAACAGTTACACTTGATAAGACAGCAGCTGTATATACAGGAAAAACAACGACTCTTAAGGCAACAACAAATGACAGCGATGCAACAGTGACATTTGAGTCCGGCAACACAAAGGTTGCAACGGTAAGCAGCAAGGGTGTTGTTAAAGGCGTAAAAGCCGGAACAGCAGTTATCACAGCAAAGGTAGGAAATACCACAGCAACCTGCAAGGTAACAGTAAAAGCTTCTACAATCAAGTTTGCAAAGGCTTCCGTAACGATCTACAAAGGAAAAACAGCAACTGTAAAAGCAACTGCAACACCATCTGCAACTGTAAAATACACAAGCAGCAACACAAAGGTTGCAACCGTAAACAGTAAAACAGGTGTTGTAAAAGGAATCAAAGCAGGAACCATTACGATTACAGCAAAGGCAGGAGCCCTGAAGACAACCTGCAAAGTAGTTGTCAAGAATCCTGCATTCAGTCTTGTAAAATCTTCTGCAACGATCAAAAAAGGTAAAACAACAACCATCAGATCCAAAGCAACACCTGCAGGCAAGGTTACATATACAAGCAGCAATAAAAAAGTTGTAGCTGTAAACAGCAAGGGTGTTGTAAAGGGAATCAAAAAAGGTAAAGCAACGATCACAGTGAAATGCAACGGAATTACAAAGAAATTTGTGGTAACAGTTAAATAATTTCACTGTTGAACCGAATGTGAGCACAGATATCCAGAAGCCTCTGCCGCAGACATAGAGCAATGTCTGCGGCAGAGGTCTGCTGATTTCTGAAGAGCAATGTCTGACAGAGGCCGCAAGAAAAGAGGAGAGAGTAAGGAAGCATGGAAAAAGATCTGAAAGATAAAAAGCAGGAGGAAAAAAATACTCCGAAGATACCCTGGACCAAGCTGGTCCCTGCAGCTGCTGTGATTGCGGCGCTTGTGTTTTCAGGCATAAAGGCGAAGGGCTCTGATGGAGAGACAGAAGCAGTCGGGCAGGCAGAGACGACCGTAATGTCCGCTTCAGAGCTGGAAAAATATTTCGGGTATGAAAAAGAAAATACTGTTTCTGACAGCACAGCTGAGAAAAACAGTACAACAAAAAAGAAAAGCTCATCGAAAAAAAGTTCAAAAAAAACAGCAGCGAAAAAAAGCTCAGGTACAAGAACGGTTTCCGAATCTGCAAAAAGCAATGCCGGCGCCGCAGGACAGGGAACCACGCAGACACCGGTAGCAAGCGTTCCGGCAGATGGATATAAGGACGGTACGTATGAAGGAAGCGGAACCGGATTTGGCGGGACGATCCGCGTGAGAGTAACAATCAGCGGTGGAAAGATTGCGGCCATAGATATTCTGGAGGCATCTGGAGAAACTGCGTCGTATTTTGCGTCAGCTCAGGGTGTGATCAGCAGGATGATCGCCGGAAATACACCGAATGTAGATGCAGTAAGTGGAGCAACCTATTCCTCCAACGGAATCATCCAGGCAGTTCAGAATGCCCTCTCCCAGGCAGCGGCAGATGGAAACAGCCAGCAGGTCACCCCTACACCTGCAGCAACTGCTTTACCAACTCCGACATCAGCTCCGTCACCTACAAAAAAACCATCCAAAAAACCATCTCCTACAAAGGAACCGGAAGATCCGGACAGTCCGAAAAAATATCTGGATGGTAAATATACAGCTTCGGCAAAGGGCTTCAATGGAGACGTGAAAGTAATTGTGACCATCAAGGATGGAGTGATCAAAGCTCTGAAACAGGAAAATACGGACACAAAGCAGTTTTTTGAAAAAGCATGGAGCGTGCTGGAAGAACAGATCATCGGTACAGATTCTGTGGATGATATTGATGCAGTCAGCGGAGCAACCTATTCCTCCAACGGAATTCTCAACGCTGTAAAAAAAGCTCTTAAAGAAGCGATCAATCCGGAGTATGGAAAGAAACCGACACCAACTCCGACAAAGAAACCGACACCAAAGCCAACAGCCACACCGAAACCTACGGCAACGCCGAAACCAACAGCCACACCGAAGCCAACAGAGACGCCGGCAGCAACCCCGACGCCGGAGCCGGACGACCCGGATGTGACGCCGGTTCCTGAAAAACCCAATGTAACTCCAACACCAGGGACAGATGAGCCGGATGCAACACCGGAGCCAACGGAAGCACCGGAACCGGTGGGAATGTACAGAGATGGAACGTATACAGGCTCGGCTTTTGGATATGGAGGAAAAACATATCTGACAATTACGATCTCAGGAGGCCAGATCGTATCCATTGAGCAGACAAATCAGGATACACCGGAATTTTTTGATCCTGCATGGAGCACGATCTATTCTCAGATCATGGCAAACCAGTCGGCGGATGGAATCGATACTGTCAGCGGAGCCACATATTCTTCCGAAGGGATCCTGGACGCTGCACAAAAAGCCCTTGCCCAGGCAAAGAATTAACCGGGTGAACGTTGGAGCAGCTATAAACATCTGAATCTAAGCCAATAATAAGAGGTGAAAGAAACCTCTGGACTTCTTGATTTTTTTTGAAGTTCAGAGGTTTTTTGCTAGGTTTCTGAAATTGCTTCTATAAATCGATAAAAAAATAACAGGAATGTATACAGAATAATATGGAAAATATCAGAAAATATAATCGGTTTAAATAATTTGAAATACAAATTAGCGGGAATTAACCTGAGAAATACAATAAAATTTTTATTGCACAGGGCAATGTTTTATGTTATGTTTGAATGTGTGTAATTAAAGTTGTTATTAAAATGACAAACAACGCTGAAAGGAGAACAAATATGAGCAGTAAAATTACGATCATCGGAGCAGGAAGTGTAGGAGCAACTATCGCTTATACCTTATCACAGAGGAGTATTGCATCAGAGATTGTTCTGATCGATATTAACAAAGATAAGGCTGAAGGTGAGGTTATGGATATTGAGCAGGGAACCAGTTTCCGTGAGCCGATCTCCATCGTGGCAGGAGATTACCCGGATGCTGTAGATTCTGACATTGTGATCATCACTTCCGGTATTGCCAGAAAACCGGGACAGACTCGCATCGAGCTGACACAGACCAACGTCAACATTATGAAGAGTATTACTCCGGAGATCGTAAAGGTGGCTCCCAAAGCGCTTTATATTATCGTAAGTAATCCATGTGATATTATGACTTATGCATTTGCAAAGCTTTCCGGACTGCCGGAAAATCAGATCCTTGGTTCCGGAACCGCCCTGGATACGGCCCGTCTCCGCTGCAGACTTTCTCAGCACTACGGTGTATCTGAGAAAAACATCCACGCCTATGTATTCGGAGAGCATGGAGATACTTCCTTTGTACCGTGGTCCAGAGCCTTTGTTGCAGGTGCGACCCTTGATGAGTTTGACAAGATCGTTCATGAGGATCAGAAAGATCTGCAGCCACTTGACAGAGAAGAGGTTCTGGAGTATGTTCATACTTCAGGATCAACTGTGATCGCCAAGAAGGGTGCTACATTTTATGCGGTAGCCGTATCTGTTTGCAGACTTTGCTCGCTTCTTCTTGCAGCATCTGATACAATAGTCAGTGTATCAACCATGCTTCACGGAGAGTACGGTGTTGAAGACGTATGTCTTAGTACCATGGCTTCTATCGGACCGGAAGGTGTAAAACGTATCGTTCGTGTTCCGCTGACCGAGGAGGAGACAGAGAAGCTTCATGCGAGCGCCAATGCTCTGAAGGACGTGATCGCACAGATTGATCTTTGATAAATGTCAGAAGCTGTGTAAAGAGGAAAAAGCAGCCTCAGGCAAATTTGAAACAACGGGAGAAAGATAAAAATGGATATTATTCAGGTAATTACCAGAGAATTGAACGTTGAGAAATGGCAGGTCGAGGCAGCGGTTAAGCTGATCGATGAAGGCTGCACCATTCCTTTTATTTCCAGATACCGTAAGGAAGCAACCGGTACACTGAACGATGAACAGCTTCGTAATCTTAATGAGAGACTTACTTATTTAAGAAATCTTGAGGATAAAAAGGCTCAGGTTCTGGGCAGCATCGAGGAGCAGGGCAAGCTGACTCCGGAGCTGAAGAAACAGATCGAGGCAGCGCAGACACTCGTTGTGGTAGAGGATCTTTACCGTCCGTACCGCCCGAAGCGCCGTACACGTGCCATCATCGCCAGGGAAAAAGGTCTGGGACCTCTGGCCGACATCATCCTTCTCCAGATGACGAAGAAACCTCTTGAAGAAGAGGCAAAAGCATTTCTTTCTGAGGAAAAAGAAGTCAAAACTGTGGAAGAGGCCATCAGCGGTGCCAGAGATATCATTGCAGAACACATTTCTGATGAAGCAGATTATCGTATCAGTATCCGTAAGAGAACAATGGATAAGGGAACTATATGTTCTACCGCAAGAGATGAGAAGGAGCAGTCTGTATACGAGATGTATTATGACTTTGAGGAGCCGGTGAAAAAGCTTGCAGGTCATCGTGTCCTTGCTCTGAACCGTGGTGAGAAAGAGAAATTCCTTACTGTGAAGATCCTTGCACCTGAGGAAGAAATCATCCGTTATCTTGAAAAACAGGTGATCGTCCGCGATAATCTATACACTACACCTGTTCTGAAAGAAGCCATTGAGGACAGCTATAAACGTCTCATCGGACCGGCTATTGAGCGTGAAATCCGAAGCGCCCTTACAGAGGCAGCAGAGGACGGTGCCATCCATGTCTTTGGCAAAAATCTGGAGCAGCTTCTCATGCAGCCTCCAATTGCAGGACAGGTAGTTCTTGGCTGGGACCCTGCCTTCCGTACCGGATGCAAGCTGGCAGTGGTAGATCCTACCGGAAAGGTTCTGGATACCACAGTTATTTATCCCACAGCACCAACCAATGAGACCAAGATTCGTGCCGCAAAGGAAACCCTGAAAAAGCTTATCAGCAAATATCATGTGACACTGATCTCTGTAGGAAACGGAACGGCATCCAGAGAATCCGAGCAGATCATCGTGGAGCTTCTTAAGGAAATCCCTGAAAAGGTCCAGTATGTTATCACCAACGAGGCAGGTGCTTCTGTATATTCCGCAAGCAAGCTTGCTACGGAAGAATTCCCGAATTTCGATGTTGGACAGAGAAGCGCCGCATCCATCGCAAGACGTGTACAGGATCCGCTTGCAGAGCTTGTAAAGATTGATCCGAAATCCATCGGTGTCGGTCAGTATCAGCATGATATGAACCAGAAAAAGCTGGGAGAAGCCCTTAACGGCGTTGTGGAAGATTGTGTAAACAAGGTCGGAGTGGATCTGAATACTGCGTCTGCATCCCTTCTGGAGTATATTTCCGGAATCAGCAAGGCCATCGCAAAGAATATTGTAGCCTACCGTGAGGAAAACGGCCGTTTCCAGACAAGAAGAGAGCTTCTTAAGGTTGCCAAGCTTGGTCCGAAAGCCTTTGAGCAGTGTGCAGGTTTCACACGGATCACAGGAGGCAAAAATCCTCTGGACGCAACCAGTGTCCATCCGGAAAGCTATGACGCAGCAAAAAAACTCCTGGAAAAGCTGGGCTACACACCGGAAGATGTGGCAGAGCGTAAGCTTACCGGTATTTCCGGGCAGATCCGCGATTACGGAAAACTGGCAAAGGAGCTGGAGATTGGAGAGCCAACCTTACGTGATATCGTAAAGGAACTGGAAAAACCTGCCAGAGATCCACGTGACGAGATGCCGAAACCGATCCTCCGTACCGATGTCCTGGATATGAAGGACCTGAAAGAAGGCATGGTCCTCAAGGGAACTGTCCGCAATGTTATTGACTTCGGTGCTTTTGTGGATATCGGTGTGCATCAGGATGGCCTGGTCCATATTTCCGAGATGAGCGAGAAATTCATCAAACATCCGCTGGAAGCAGTCAGTGTGGGAGATATCGTGGATGTCCGTGTTCTTGGGGTTGATATGAAGAAAAAACGGATCAGCCTTTCCATGAAGGGGATCAGTAAATAAAGAGAAAAACTGAGTAAAGAGAAGCAGGCAAGTATATTCTGCAGCATTCTGCGGCGGATTACCGGACCGATATACAATAAAGCTATAACAGAAATACAGCAGTGGTTTATACCCTATACTTTATAGAACCGGAGAAATCAGGTTTACAGGGAAAAACCACTGCTGTATTATTATATTACCAGATGCGGATTATAGGAAATGCTTATATCAGAAATAAGCTTTGAAGCTCATAGATTGATCCGCATATGTATATCGAATGATCGATCAGACAGGAGGGATTATATTTGGATAGTACTGTACAGACCGTGCAGGAGGTCGGAAATCAGGTAAGCCAGTACAGGCAGATGTTTGAAAATTATCTGCCGGACATCACGAAATTCGGAATCAAGGTTGTTCTGGCTATTGTTGCTTTCTGGGTAGGAAGCACGGTAATTAAATGGATCGTAAAGTTTGTGAGGAAATCACTGACAAAATCCAGGCTGGATACAGGAGTGGCACAGTTTATGTCCTCACTGGTCAAGATCGTACTTTACATACTCCTGATCTTTAACATATCCATAAGCTTTGGAGTAAAGGAATCATCTCTGGCAGCACTTCTCGGAACTGCAGGTGTTACTATGGGTCTTGCCCTCCAGGGCGGACTTGCCAACCTGGCAGGAGGTATGATGCTTCTTCTGTTCAAGCCTTTCCAGGTAGGGGATTACATCATCGTTAACGGACAGGACGGAAGCGAGGGAACGGTAGCCAAGGTCGAGATCTGTTATACAACGCTGTTATCCATTGATAACAAGCACATCGTGATCCCGAACGGTACTCTTTCCAATGTGACCATCACCAACGTAACAGCAAGGGATCAGCGAAGGCTGGAGATCAAAGTGGGGATCTCTTACAATGCAGATATCCAGAAGGCCAAGGATATCCTGGAAGATATCCTCACCGAGGATCCGGATACAAGAGAAGACGAAGAGATGGTGGTATTCGTAGACGAGCTGGCAGAAAGCTCTGTGATCATGGGCTTTCGTGTCTGGGTAGATACCGACCGCTACTGGGCAGCCAGATGGAGATTGAACCAGAGGATCAAGGAAGATTTTGATTATTATGGAATTGAGATTCCTTATAATCAGCTGGATGTGCATATCCATAAATAATGTGCATAAAGGAAGAAAGCTAAAGCCCTTTCACATGGCAGAGAAATTGCTGTGTGGGAGGGTTTTTTGGTGAAAGTAACTGGTTTTGGGATTATTACTGCCATTCACGATAATAGAGAATATGAAAATTATTGACAAACCAGTGTCGGGGTGCAATAATACCCCACAGAGATAGTATTTGGACTCAAAACTATACTCTGGCTGAAATCACTGGAATCTTATATAAAAATAGCCAGCCGGAACCCGGGATCGGGAACGGACGGATATATGAAAATTATAAAAGATACGAGCCTGTATCGATGATAACGAAGGCGTTACAACAGTTATGGGAATTTTGAGCAACTGTTGAAGAGCATGCTTTTCGTGTATAAAAAACAGGACTCAATATACAGGGAATCAATCAGAAGCGTTTCAGGGTCGAAGTGTACCCCGAGACGCTTTTTTATTAAATACGGAAGCGGATGTTTTTATCCACTTGAAAGTTATTCCCTGCAGGAAAGGACTTATATAAGATGACAATAGAGATGTTAAAAGGAAAGATCCACAGAGCAACCGTTGTCCAGGCGGAACTGGATTATGTAGGAAGTATCACTGTGGATGAGGAACTGCTGGAAGCTGCCGGGATACTGGAATATGAGAAGGTCCAGATCGTAGATGTGAACAACGGCAGCCGTTTCGAGACATACACCATTTGTGGAGAACGCGGAAGCGGTATGATCTGCCTGAACGGAGCAGCAGCAAGATGTGTAAGCACCGGTGACAAGATCATCATTATGGCTTACGCACAGTACGAGCAGGAAGAAGCCCGTACTCACAAGCCTGCAGTTGTATTTGTAGATGAAGAGAACAGGATCAGCAGAGTGACCAATTATGAGAAACACGGACTGCTGAAGGATATGGCCTGACGCAGATCAGGAAGATAATAAGACGAAGGTGAATTCAGAAAAGAGGCTATCTCGAATCTATTAAGAAAACCGGTTCTAGAACCGGAAAAGAGGAGAGCACAATGCAGGTAACAAAAACAGTAGAAGAAACAAGAAAACAGATCAAAGCGTGGAAAAAAGAAGGAAAAACAGTAGGCCTTGTGCCAACCATGGGATTTCTCCATGAGGGACACGCAAGCCTGATCAAAAAATGCAGAGAGCAGAATGATATCGTAGTGGTATCCGATTTCGTCAATCCTACACAGTTCGGTCCTACCGAGGACCTGGAAGCCTACCCGAGAGACTTTGAGCGTGACAGCAAACTCTGCGAAAGCCTGGGAGCAGACCTGATCTTCTGCCCGGAGCCTTCCGAGATGTATCATGATCCCCACGCATTTGTAAGTATAGATACTCTGTCAGAGACACTTTGCGGAAAAACACGTCCGATCCATTTCAAAGGTGTGTGTACCGTTGTGACCAAACTGTTCCATATTGTGGCACCGGACAGAGCATATTTCGGACAGAAAGACGCACAGCAGCTGGCCATCATCCGCAAGATGGTGAGTGATCTGAACTTCGATATTGAGATCGTAGGCTGTCCGATCATCCGTGAGGAGGACGGACTTGCAAAATCCTCCAGAAATACATACTTAAGCCCTGAAGAGAGAAAAGCAGCTCTTTGCCTGTCAAAGGCAGTAAAAGCCGGACAGGAAGCCATTCACGCAGGAATCCCGGCAGAAGAGCTTCTCGGAAAAATGCGAGCAGTGATCGAAGCAGAGCCTCTGGCAAAGATTGATTATGTATCCATGGTAGATGCACTTACCATGCAGCCGGTGGAAAAAGCTGACCGCAGCGTTCTTGTAGCAATGGCTGTTTACATCGGAAAAACAAGACTGATCGACAACTTCAGCTACGAGGTATAATGTATGGGAAAAGTTTTAAAGAAAATCGGAATTATCAGCAGCCTTGCATCCAGATATATCGGGATCATTATCATTGCTTTTTCCTGCCTGGCTTTTTTCTGGCGTGACGGATTTTCTTGGATGACGAACTATACGTCTGTATTTCTGGGAGTGATCATGTTTGGTATGGGTCTGACCATAAAACTGGATGACTTCCGGGCAATTTTTTCCAGACCCAAAGAAGTGGTGATCGGTGCAGTGGCTCAGTATACCATTATGCCGGTGATCGCCTGGCTTCTGTGTAAAGTGATGAACCTTCCGGCAGATCTGGCACTGGGAGTGATCCTGGTGGGATGCTGTCCGGGCGGAACAGCCAGCAATGTGATCACCTATATCGCAGGAGGTGATGTGGCGCTTTCTGTGGGAATGACTATAGTTTCCACACTGGCAGCACCGTTGATGACACCGTTTCTTGTATATGTTCTGGCAGGAACCTGGGTGGAAGTATCCTTCTGGGCTATGGTGATCTCTGTGGTAAAGGTAATTCTGATCCCGGTTCTCCTGGGAGTTTTTCTTCGGAGTCTTGCGGGAGAGCATGTGGATAAGGTATCCGATGTTATGCCGCTGGTGTCGGTTGTAGCTATTGTTATGATCATCGGAGGAATTGTGGCTGTAAATGCAGAGAAGATCGTAAGCTGTGGAGTTCTGGTGCTTGGAGTAGTGGCGATCCACAATTTCTGTGGTATGATGCTGGGATTTCTGGCTGCAAAAATCTTCCATGTGGAGTATTCCAGAACAACAGCTATAGCTATAGAGGTAGGCATGCAGAACAGTGGCCTTGCTGTCTCACTGGCAGCAGCTAATTTTGCAGCCAATCCGCTTGCAACACTTCCGGGCGCGATCTTCAGTGTATGGCACAATATTGCGGGTTCCATTTTTGCGGGGATCCGCCGTGCAGGTGCAGAAAACCTTGCAGAGCTTGACCGGATCAGGGAAATCGACTGCTGTAATTGCGAAAAGCAATAAGTAGTGAATGCGGATTGCGGATGTCCTCCTGACGGGGAACAGCAAAGCTGTGGAAGAATGTCTGTAAAGAAAGATCCCGGGGAGTTTGAGAGATAAAATGACAGATTATGTCGAAAGAAAAAGTCATAAAATGCAGAATTGTGGTTTACAAATTTTAGCCGGTATACTATAATAACCACATGGACGAACAAACGTCCCCAACATATGAAAACAGGGGGGCCCGCTGAAGCGAGCTGAGAGTAGACTGTAAATGTCTTGACCCATAACCTGATTTGGATAATGCCAACGTAGGGACATATGCACGAAGGATTCTTAAAGACACAGAAGATCAGAGAGTACAGAAGAGATCAGAAGTACAGAAGATTTTCATTAAGTACGTAAGAGTAAGAGCCGGTTGCCGTGATGCGTATGCGTTGCAGCAGCCGGTTTTTTGTTGTATAAACACAAAGAATTTATGGAAGGAGATTTTTTTTACATGAGAAATTACAGTACACAGATGGAGGCAGCCCGTAAAGGCATCGTCACACCTGAGCTTGAGATCGTAGCTAAGAAGGAACGCATGACAACAGAGGAACTGCTTCCGCTGGTAGCCTCCGGTAAGGTGGCGATCTGTGCAAATAAAAATCACAAATGTATCGATCCGGAGGGCGTAGGTTCCATGCTCCGCACCAAGATCAATGTAAACCTTGGTGTATCCAGAGACTGCAAGGACTACGATGTAGAGATGCAGAAAGTAATGGAAGCTGTAAACATGGGCGCCCATGCTATCATGGATCTTTCTTCCCACGGAAATACCATTCCGTTCCGCCGCAAGCTGACATCCGAGTGTCCGGCCATGATCGGAACCGTTCCGGTTTATGACTCCGTTATCCACTATCAGAGAGATCTTGATACGCTGACAGCTAAAGATTTTATCGATGTAGTAAGACTCCATGCACAGGATGGTGTTGACTTCGTAACTCTTCACTGCGGAATCACAAGAAAGACCATCGACCAGATCCGTAACCACAAGAGAAAAATGAATATCGTTTCCAGAGGAGGATCTCTTGTATTTGCATGGATGTGCATGACCGGTGAGGAGAATCCGTTCTATGAATACTACGACGAGATCCTGGATATCTGCCGCGAGTATGATGTGACCATCTCCCTTGGAGATGCCTGCCGTCCGGGATGTCTGGCTGACGCAACAGACGTATGCCAGATCGAGGAGCTTGTACGTCTTGGCGAGCTGACCAAACGTGCATGGGAAAAGGACGTTCAGGTTATGGTTGAGGGACCGGGACATGTGCCGCTTGATCAGGTTGAGGCAAATATGAAAGTACAGCAGTCCATCTGTCAGGGTGCACCGTTCTATGTATTAGGACCTATCGTAACTGACGTTGCACCGGGATATGACCACATCACATCCGCGATCGGCGGAGCAGTAGCTGCTATGTCCGGAGCAGCATTCCTCTGCTATGTAACACCGGCCGAGCACCTTGCACTTCCGAATCTTGAGGACGTAAAACAGGGAATCATGGCATCTAAGATCGCAGCTCATGCAGCAGACATTGCCAAAGGTGTCCGCGGTGCCCGTGAGATCGATGACAAGATGGCAGATGCCAGAAGAAAGCTTGACTGGGAGGCACAGTGGGAATGCGCCATGGATCCGGAAACAGCAAAACGTATCTGGAACGAGCGCAAACCGGAGCATGATGATACCTGCTCCATGTGCGGTAAATTCTGCGCAGTACGAAGCATGAACAAGGCACTTGCAGGAGAGCATATCGATATTCTGTAAGAATACAGAATGCATATGAGCATGCAGCATCACAGTAGAACGTGGTGTTGGCAGTATCCAGCCAGAAAACTGGTTGATCGAATGCGGATATGGAAAGAACAGTAATGCTGAAATTGTGGAAAGTCTGATGTTCCGATAATAAAACATAAACCGCTGTGATCTAAAATGAAGATCACAGCGGTTTTTTTGCAGAGTAGGGGACATTATTGCAGCTTGCGAAAAGACAGGGCCGCGTTATAATAAAAACAGAACTTACATATAAACGGTTTACATAAAAAGGAAGGAAAGGTACGAAATGAAATTTCCGAAAAAATTGATAGCATTTGGTCTGTCATTATGTATGTCTGTTGTTCCATGTGGATCGGTGGCGGCCGAAGATTTTACAGACGCACAGACGGATATGACAGACACCATTGATACTTTTACAGATGACGGGAATTCTGAGGAATCAGAAAATACCGTAAACACAGATCAGATCACGGAAGAAGATACTACCGTGAGCACAGATCAGATTACAGAAGAAGAGTTTCCGGGATCAGATATCGGAACGGAAACGGATGAAGCTGAAAGCTCAGAGAGTGAGGAAATACAACAGGATTCTGATGAAGGATTAATTCTGGAAGAACCTTCGGCGGTCATCAGAAAAGCAGAAGGAACAGAGGATACAGAGGAGGCTGCGGCACCGGAAGAAATTTTTGGTGACGGAGAAAACCAGGAGCAGCAGGAAGATATATTCACAGATGATATTCCGGCAGCAGGTACTTCCGAAAAAGAAACAGATGTGGAGAGCACAGAAATATATCTGTATGCGATGAATGATACCTATAGCAGTGTGATCTCCATGCCGGATACCATGCAGACATCTTATCAGATCCAGACATCCGGCAAAAATCCGGTATATACGGTTGTTTCCGGTTATACTGCGAAAGTCAGCGAAACCGGTCTTGTTACTCCTAAAATGCAGTATGTAACCTATGTAGACAAAAACGGAAATGACGTAAAGAGCCAGTGGGAATACATGTTTGGAGAGACCCTGATCTCTGTACAGGATGGAAACAGTACCGTTTATTATAAATTCATACTCAAAGATTATGCGGAGTATTACGCAGAACAAAAAATGGATACATTCCTCAAAGAAAATATTACTGCGGAAATGTCCGATTATAAAAAGGTGGAGACGATCGCCAGATGGCTTGCCAACAACTTTAATTACAGTCAGTATCATTCCGGCTATACAGGCCTGATGCTGGATGGCGGCGGAGACTGCTGGGCCAATACCAGCGCAGTGAACTATATGTGCGAAAAACTGGGACTGACCGTGTATGCAAGGTATGCGGCAAATGATCCGGGGGCGGGAAGCGGTCACAGGAACTCCGTAGTCATCATTGACGGCGAAAGATATCTGGTTGACTGCGGATATACGGGAAATGCCCCCAGACATTATGAATTGTCCAAAATGGACTATGACTATTCTTATGAGATCCTGAATGATGGAACACTCAGGCTGTATCAGTATGAAGGGACAGATACAAATATCGTAGTTCCGGATACTATTGACGGAAGAAAAGTAACGGTTCTTGGAAACAGTACCTTCCAGTATTGTACCCAGGCTTCTGATATAGAATCTGTTACTTTGCCGGATTCGCTTACAACCATCGAAAAGAATGCTTTTTACAACTGTGAGAAATTGAAATCTGTTACGATTCCCCCAAATGTGTCATCTATAGGGCTGGCTGCTTTTGTGGAGGGCTTGTCTGAGTCCAGTCTGACAGAAATTAAAGTAGATCCGGAAAATCCGTATTTTTCTGAAAAAGACGGAGTGGTATTCAGTAAGGATGGCACAAAATTGATCGTGTTTCCGTCCGGACGTTCCGGAGATTACCAGATCCCGGATGGAACTGTAAGCGTGGGAGACTATGCTTTTTATTACTGTGTAAATGTTTCTTCCATAACAGTCCCGGGAAGTGTCAGAAGCCTTGGAGAAGGTGCATTCGGAAACTGTTCGTCGCTTACGAAAGCTGTCCTGAACGAAGGCTTGGAAGAAATCGGTGAATATGCATTCCAGAGCAGTTCAGGGATCCGTGATATTATAATTCCCGCATCTGTAAAATCAGTTGGGAAAAATGGACTTCGTCTGTCTTCCGAGTGCAGGATAAGAGTACTGAGCACAGATACTGTCTGGGCGGATGATGCGTTCAGGGATTCAGCACTGATCGCGGGAAAAAAGGATTCCACACTTCAGAAATACGCAGAGGACCGTGGCTACACGTTTGTGGAGCTGTCAGCAGACAACCGGATACCGCTTCAGAATGAATGGTTTGAACAGATCACTTCAGACTATGAATATAATGGAAAAAGCCATGAACCCGAAATAGAATCCAGTGAATCCGCACCGGAACTTGAGCAGGGCTCCGATTATGAAGTAACTTATGAAAATAACATCAATGCAGGAACTGCGACTGTAAAGATCACGGGAAAAGATATTTTCTGCGGTACAGTAGAGCGGAGTTTCAAGATTACGCCAGATGAAAATGGAATGTATGTGTGCTATTTTGCGGAAAATAATGAAACATACCTGGAAACCACCTTTAAAGGAAAAAAAGTGGAACCGGAAGTGGTAATTGATGGACTGGTACAGGGAAAAGATTATACGGTAACCTACGTTAATAATGAAAAGCCTGGTGAAGCTCGTGCAGAGCTCACGGGAATCGGCAATTATAAAGGATCGGAAACATTATATTTTACTATTTACGGAAAACTACCGGCTGTGGATCCAATAGCTGATCAGACATATACAGGAAAAGAACTCACACCTGCCATCGTGATTCCGGGATTGAAAGCCGGCGAAGATTATTATATGTACTACGAGGATAATCAGTATCCGGGTGTTGCAACGGTAACCATTTATGGTACCGGTTATTATAAAGGTACCGCAACCATTCATTTCAAGATCATAAAAAAGACAGAAAAGTTTGTCAGCAATGTTAAGCTAAACAGAACCTCTTACACTTATACGGGAAAATCCATCCGGCCATCAGTAACCGTAACTGTAAATGGAAAGAAGATTGGTGCGAATGCTTATAAGCTGTATTACAGAAATGATAAAAATTCCGGAATTGGAACTGTGCAGGTCAGAGGAATCGGAAAATACAGTCGTATCAACAAAACGCTTACCTTTAAGATCCTGCCTCCAAAAACTCTGCTGACAGGACTGAAAAAAGCAAACAGATCCTTTACCGCAAGCTGGAAAAAAAATATACAGGCAACCGGCTATCAGATCCAGTATGCAGCAGACAGCAGATTTATAAAAGAAAGAAAAACGGTCACAGTTGGAAAACAGTCTGCGATCAGATATAAGATATCAGGACTGAAAAACAAAAAGACCTATTATGTCCGCATCCGGTCATATAAAAGAGTCGGAAAAAAGGTTCTTTACAGTAGCTGGAGTACGGTAAAGAAAATCCGGGTTTGATCATAAAGGAGTGGATCTTAGATTTATATAAATGGAGCAGAATGCTTCTATGACAGAATTAAGGCTTGTAATTATAAAAAGAGCGCGTTATAATGAACTCATAAAAAAGAAAATTTCTTCGGGGCAGGGTGTGATTCCCTACCGGCGGTATAGTCCGCGACCCGCTTTGGCGGCTGATCTGGTGAAATTCCGGAACCGACAGTAAAGTCTGGATGAGAGAAGAACGCGCAGTATTTAAAGAACGTGCTCAGTGCCCCGGGAAGAAGCTCCCGGGGCTTTTTATGTGAAGAATTTTTTTACGCATAAAGATTTCTTGTGGAAATTTTCTTTGAATATTTCTGAAGAAGGAGAGAGAGTTATGAGTGAACAGATATTACAGAGAGGAAATGCCGTGGAAAGAAGCAGAACAAGAACCATCGCGCAGGTAGCCATGCTTGGTGCTGTGGCAGGAGTATTAATGAATCTTGAGTTTCCAATCCCGTTTCTTGCACCGTCTTTTTATCAGCTTGATTTTTCCGAGGTACCGGTTATGGTAGGAACCTTCGCTATGGGACCTGTGGCAGGTATCCTGATCGAGCTTGTGAAGATTCTCGTACATCTTGTGACTAAGGGAACCATGACTGCCGGTGTTGGTGATGTTGCCAATTTCCTGTTTGGATGTGCCTATGTGGTACCGGCCGGCCTGATCTACCGTTTCCGTCACAAAAAGAGCAGAGTACATGCAGTTGCAGGTATGGCAGCAGGAACAGTCCTGACAGCGATCCTTGCATGCTTTGTCAATGCCTTTGTGCTGCTTCCGGCTTACGGTAAAGCGTTTGGAATGCCAATCGAGACCTTTATCCAGATGGGAAGCGCAGTACACAGCTCCGTAAACGGACTGCTTACCTTTGCACTGCTGATCATTGCTCCGTTTAATATCTTTAAATATGCACTGACATCTCTGATCGTATTTGTAATTTATAAGAAGATCCGTGTTGTACTGAAGGGTGACTGATCATAAGCAGCTGCCGGAGGATGAAGAAAAGATCAGAAATTGGTGGTTTCAGATAAATATCTGAGAATGTGAGAAATGCCATGTAATATATTGCCGATGGGCAGTAAATTACATGGCATTTTTTATGTTATAGGAAATTACTCCGTAATGTTCCTATAACATAAAAAAGCCCTCCGGGCAGGATCGCACTGCGACGGAGAGGAATAATGTCGCTGAAGCGACCCGTCGCAGGCGGAGAATCCTGCAAGCAGGATTCTTTCTTGTGTCAGGCGTTTTGTTCTGCAGTTTTCATGACTCCAAGCTCACGTCTGGCAAAAACAACGGCCAGCACAAATGCAGAGGTATCTGCAATTGGTCCTGCGTACATGACGCCATCGATTCCGAAGAAGACCGGGAAGATGACGATCAGCGGCAGCAGGAAGAGCACCTGCCTTGTGAGGGACATGATCACACCAAGCCTGGCTTTTCCAATGGAGGTAAAAAAGCCGGCGGACATAGGCTGGATCCCGTTGGCAAAGGTCATCAGCATGAAGATGCGGAGATATTTTTCTGCAAAATGAAAGTACAGGTCGCTGCCGTTTCCGAAGATGCCTACGATCTGATGCGGGAAGAACTGGAAGCAGATAAAAAATATGGTTGCGATCACAGTACATAAGGTTACGGAATAGCGGTATGTCTGGCGTACACGGCTGTATTTTTCGGCACCGTAGTTAAATCCCCAGATGGGCTGGGAGCCTTGGGAGATTCCGATGCAGATGGCCATAAATACCTGATTGACTTTGGAAATGATCCCTGCACAGGCAATCGGAATATCACTTCCGTAAGCGGAGAGTGCTCCGTAATGGCGAAGTGTATTGTTCATGACAATCTGCACTGCAGCAATGGCAACCTGATTGATACAGGATGCCATTCCCAGAGAAAAAATGGCAGACAGATTGCGTGCCTTAGGAATCAGCATGGAGTGGTCCAGGTACATTTTCCGGAGTCTGGAAAAATAAAAGATGATCAGAAGTCCGGATACGATCTGGCCGATCACGGTTGCCCAGGCTGCACCTTTGATGCCCCAGCCGAATCCAAAGATGAAAAGCGGGTCCAGGATGGTGTTGATGGCGGCACCGGCCAGGATGCAGGCCATGGAATAGGTAGGACTCCTGTCTGCTCGGATCAGGTGGTTGCCGCCTGTGCTTAAAACATAAAAGGGAAGTCCAATGGCGGTGATCCCTATGTAATCAATGGCATAGGGCATGACGTCCGGTGTTCCGCCGAAAAAATGAAGAAGTGGCTTCAGGAACAGAAGGACAATGACAGAGAGTATCGTACCGGAGATTATCAGCGTGGAGAGTCCGGTTCCTGCAATGGAGCTGGCTTTTTTTTCGTTTCCTGCGCCCATTTCCAGGTTGTAATTGGAGGCGCTGCCGATTCCCAGGAGCAATGCAGCAGCAGTAGAGATAATGGTTACGGGAAATGCGATGTTTGTGGCGGCGTTTCCAAGCATTCCTACGCCCTGTCCGATAAAGATCTGGTCAACGATGTTGTACAGAGCGCTGACTAGCATGCTGATGATGGCGGGAATGGCGAATTTGGTGATCAGGCTGCCTACAGGGGCAGTTCCCAGAGGGTTTTCGGCCTGGGCAGCATTGGTCTGGTTTTTCAATGTTTTTTCCTTCTTTCTTGTCTACAGTAGCTGTTTGGTAATGTAATAAGTAAATTTTAAATTTTATAGCAGGGTATTTATTATAGCACTATTGTGAAGTGAGTGTAAGTATAAAAAATTGACCTTTGGTTTTGGATGGGATAAAATGTTTTTAGAAAAAATTTTCGGGAAGGAGCTTTTCAGATGGGTAAGATCAACAGTGTGAAAAAACTTACAGATAATAAGTTTGTGAATCTTTATGGGGTGGATGCGACCAGTGTACATGATACGCCGGTTTCTTATTTTGTGGCCTCCAGGGCGAAGTGTGTGGAGGATTTGAAGCTTTCTACGGGGGAGAATCATCCGGATGGGGTGATCATTTACAGTGTTTATGGAGAGAAGCGGGATAAGGTTGTGCTGATCCGTCAGTATCGGTATACGATCGGCGGATATATTTATGAGTTTCCGGCGGGGCTTGTGGAGTCTGGGGAGGATTTCCATGAGGGTGCTGTGCGTGAGATGTTTGAGGAGACCGGGTTGAAGCTGGAGCCGATCAAGGTTGCGGAGGCTTTTGAGAAGCCTTATTTTACAACGATCGGGATGACGGATGAATCCTGTGCTACGGTTTATGGGTATGCCAGTGGTGAGGTTAGTAAGGCTGCTCAGGAGGATAGTGAGGAGATCGAGGTTGTGATCGCGGACCGGGATGAGATCAGGAGGATCCTGAAGGAGGAGAGGGTTGCGATCATGTGTGCTTATATGCTGATGCATTTTTTGAAAGATGAAGAACCATTTGATTTTTTGAAAGAAATCTGAGAAAAAATCAAGGGGAATCTGCCGTTGGCGGATTCCCCGTTTTGATCAGAGTTCTATGAGTTTTCCCAGGTCTTTGTTGTATTTGCAGTATTTGCCGTTTTCGGAGATAAATGGCTGGTAGGTGTCGGTCCGGTTGTCTTTGACGTAGACGATTCCGGTGGCGATCATTTCTACCAGGGAGAAGCGTTTGCTTAAGCTGGAGATCCAGCGGTAGGTTTTTTCGTTGCCGGAGTCTGCCATGAGGAGGTTGTAGCCGCCTGGGCAGGCTTCCAGGGTGAAGTAGACTTTCTGGGACCGGATGGAGGTGTTGAAGACCTGGCCGGTGATGTAGGTGGAGAAGTTGGTTTCTACAAATTGGCGGAAGGTGTAGAAATCGTAGATCACGCCGGTGGTCTCATCTTTGATCTTGTCGCCGCGTTCGATGCGGGCTTTCAGGAGCTTGAGGACTTCGATGGTCCAATTGATGAAGGAGATGCTGCTGTAGGTCATGCTTTCCTGAAGTTGATCGACCAGCTGTTTTGACAGGATGTTGGATTTTGATGCTTCATTAAAAAGTTCTTCGTTCATAAGGTTCCCTCCAGTGTTGGATTTTTATATGGTTTTCGCTCTTTTTTTGTATCTTTTATTATAAGTCTGAATTATATATAAAGCAATAAAAAATGCGTAAAATACAAAGATGATTATCGGGAAATGATATATAATTAACGATTATGTTTTGAAAATGTCAGTGCTTTTGAGGGCTGGGTTAAATGTGGACTTTAAATATCGAGTTAATTTGGATAACTATAAATAATTATAAGGAAGAGTTTTACCAAATATTCTCATTTTATTGATAAAATTTTGTTGTATATCTCCCTTGACATAAAGCCTTCCTCCGGGTGTATCATAGTGCTGTGTTAAAGGAGGTAGACTATTATGTTTGAGACATTACAGGAGAAGACGGAAGAGAAAGCAATGGTGCAGTTCCTTGAACGCTTTACAGATTATCCATTTCTGGTAAAGTTCAAGAATTCCGAGTATCACATCGGAGAGGGTGAACCTACATTTACGGTGAATTTTAAGAAAGCGATTCCTCTGGCGGATCTGATGAAGAGCACATCCCTTGCACTGGGTGAGGCGTATATGCGTGGGGATTTGGATATCGAGGGAAATCTTTATGAAGCGCTGGATCATTTTCTGGGTCAGATGGGAAAATTTTCTACCAATGAATCTGCTCTGAAAAAGATCATGTTCAGTTCAACAT
Source organism: Blautia sp. MB18-30 (assembly GCF_023669475.1). Lineage (NCBI taxonomy): Bacteria > Bacillati > Bacillota > Clostridia > Lachnospirales > Lachnospiraceae > Blautia > Blautia sp. MB18-30. The sequence continues at coordinate 25,803 of NZ_JAMOYY010000019.1, forward strand.
CAAAGAAGAACCAGGAAAAGGAAGTGACCAGCCATTATGATATTGGAAATGACTTTTATAAACTTTGGCTGGATGAGACTATGAGTTATTCCTGCGGGTATTTTATCCATGAGGATGATACGTTGTATCAGGCACAGGTAAATAAAGTTGATTATATCCTTAAAAAATTACATCTGGAAGAGGGTATGAGTCTTTTGGATATCGGCTGCGGCTGGGGTTTTCTGCTGATCGAGGCAGCTAAGAAATATAAGGTTCATGGTACCGGTATCACCTTAAGTCATGAACAGTATGCAGAATTTCAGAGACGGATCAAGGATCAGGGGCTGGAAGATTATCTTACGGTAGAGCTGATGGATTACCGTGATCTGCCGAAGAAGGAGTATCAGTTTGACCGTGTTGTCAGTGTCGGTATGCTGGAGCATGTTGGACGTGATAATTATCAGCTGTTTCTTGACTGCGTAGAAAAGGTCCTGAAGCCGGGCGGACTGTTTCTGCTTCACTTTATCAGTGCTCTGAAGGAGCATCCGGGTGATCCGTGGGTCAAGAAATACATTTTCCCGGGCGGAACTGTTCCGAGCTTACGTGAGATCCTGAACCATATGGCAGAGGACAATTTCCATACCCTGGATATCGAAAATCTCCGTCTGCATTACAATAAGACATTGCTTCACTGGGAAAAGAATTTCCGGGACAATATTGAAAAAGAAAAGACTATGTTTGACGAAGAGTTCCTGCGTATGTGGGATCTGTACCTGTCAGCATGTGCGGCAACCTTCCACAACGGAATTATCGATCTTCACCAGATTCTTATGACCAAGGGTGTGAATAATGATCTGCCGATGACACGCTGGTATTGATAAAAGCCTTTACAAACCTGCCGGAAAGGAATATCATACTTTTATAAAACTATTTATAAAAACGTATAAGGAGCCTGTGGATTCAGCATATGAGTACAGAAATGCTGAATTCGCAGGCTTCGTTTTTTAACCGATAAACCACGAAGGAGTTATTCGGTCATGAGCAAGTAGCGAAGCGTATTGCGAATATTCGCTTGACTATTCCGTTTACCGATAATTATGGAATGTGCATAAAAACAAAGCTGCAAACTTGTTCAATAAGCAGAATCATAGAAAACTATCTTGACAGATCAGGAGAAAAGAATAATAATGTAATTACTTTAATAAAATAATTAATAAAAGATGATATGCAATAGAAAGAAATTAAAGGAGGAGAATAAGATGCTTCAGCAGGTAATGACAAATCCAGGAGAGATTATTTTCAGAGAGGTTCCAGTTCCGGAAGTGGGAGATGACCAGGTTCTGGTTAAGATCATGAACATTGGTATCTGCGGATCAGATATCCATGTATATCACGGCAAGCATCCTTTTACAAAATATCCGGTAACACAGGGACACGAAGTATCCGGTGAGATCACGGGACTTGGAAAGAATGTGACAGGTTTTAAGGTTGGCCAGAAAGTAACCATCGAGCCTCAGGTATACTGCGGACACTGTTATCCATGCCGCCATGGAAAATATAATCTCTGCGAGGAACTGAAGGTTATGGGCTTCCAGACAACAGGAACAGCTTCTGAATTCTTTGCAGTAGATGCATCTAAGGTAACACCGATCCCGGAGGAGATGTCTTACGAGGAAGGTGCAATGATCGAGCCGCTGGCAGTTGCAGTCCATGCCGTGAAGCAGATGGGCGATGTAAAAGGGATGAACATCACAGTGATCGGTGCAGGTCCCATCGGAAATCTTGTTGCGCAGACAGCCAAAGGAATGGGGGCAGCCAGGGTTATGATCACGGATGTCAGTGACCTTCGTCTTACAAAAGCAAAAGAGTGCGGCATTGATATCTGTGTAAACACGAAGGAGAAAAATTTCGGAGAGGCACTGGTAGAGGCATTTGGTCCGGATAAGGCAGATGTGATCTATGACTGTGCCGGAAATAACATCACCATGGGACAGGCCATCCAGTATGCGAGAAAAGGCAGCGTGATCGTACTGGTAGCGGTATTTGCAGATATGGCAACCGTTGACCTTGCTGTTGCCAATGACCACGAGCTGGATATCAAGAGTACTATGATGTACCGTCATGATGATTATGTAGATGCCATTGATCTTGTAAATGCGGGAAAGGTTCATTTAAAGCCGCTGATCTCAAAGACATTTAAGTTCGCAGATTATCTGAAGGCTTATCAGTATATTGATGAGAACCGTGAGACAACCATGAAGGTTATCATCAATGTGCAGGAGAAATAATTTCTGCAGATTATAAGTGATATAAGAAAAACTCCCGGATGTTTGGCTGTCCGGGAGTTTTCAGATGGTGGCGGTGTCAGATTATGGGAGAATTTTTGGAACAGTTTTGAGTGATTTATTTATTGATGTGTGGTATGGTTATTATATCTTATAGGATTCTTGTCTGTATGGACATTCTGAAAGCTTCGTATTCTGGAGCGTTTTCCATTTTAAGTTCCTGTAGAGTTTGTAAAAATACGTTTTATGGGGTTTTTATGTTTGGATGATGTGGTATAATTTGTATATAACGGTGGGAGTGATCAATCGTTTGTTTTTGGATGGACGGTCGGATGAAGTGCAGCGTGTGATGACGGATGTAAAATGGCGTCAGAAGCTGTATGATGAGTATGAACTGTAACAAGTGATATGAGTATGACGAGGAGAAAATAGCATGGAGAATATTTTTCACAGAGTAAGTATCCGTAAATATGAAGATAAACCCGTAGAGAAGGAAAAGATCCTTCAGATCCTAAAAGCAGGTATGCAGGCGCCAAGCGCATGTAATCAGCAGCCGTGGGAATTTTATGTTGTGACAGATAAGGAGAAGATCCTGGAGCTTTCCAAAGCCACTCCCTATTCCGGATGTGCAGCAGGTGCACCGGTTGTGATCGTTCCGGTATATCGGAAAGAGGGATTGCCTGTTCAGGATATGGCACAGATCGATATGTCTATCGCACAGGAGAATATCTGGTTGGAAACGGATGCACTGGGACTTGGCGGCGTGTGGATCGGAATTGCACCGCTTAAGGATCGTATGGCGTTGGTCCATGATATTCTGAAGCTTCCGGAGAATGTGGAGGTATTTTCTCTTTTTGCCCTGGGGTACCCGGCAGAGAGCAGAAAGCAGCAGGATCGTTTTGATAAGAGCAGGATCCACTTTGTAGAATAAAAAAAAGCCTTCTTTGAGGAAGATAACATCCGGAAACAGAAGAAGTCTGAATGTAGTGAAAAATACCAATAAATCCTCTGAAAATTTGTGCAGAACGCATTTTGCATGACCGGGATTTTTACGATAAAATGTAGGTATAAGAACTGAAAAACTGCATTAAATGAAAGAGGTGAAGGGTATGAAGGAATATGAGATCATTATTGAAACCATTAATCCCTGCGGTGGCGATCGTCATTCTCAGCAGGAGATCATTGAAGCAAATATCGAGAGCCCGGAAGCTTTCGTAAAAGAAAAAGGAAGATTTCCGATCATTGATAAGATTGAGAATCCCGATGGCGGAGTCGTGATCGTAACCGGTGACGGAAAAGGATACATGGTAAGATATACATTTTCTGAATAATGGATAATGCGGCGTATGTGACGGAAAACGGATCGTAAAGCAGAGCTGGGATCAGATCTGGCTTCGTTACATACGCCGTGTTTTGGCTTTTACCTAAAAAATGCATAAAAAAACATATGCAAATTTATAAAATATATATAAATTATTTGTTGAATTTTTATAAAAAAAGGAGTAAAACATTAGATAAATAAAAAAGAGAAATGCATGGAACAGGACAGATCACAAGAAGCAGACCGGATCACAGAGAGCCGCAGCTGGTGAGAAGCGGCAGAAGGTATTTTGTGATATCACCTGGGAGCATCCCGCTGAATAGAAAGGTTAAGTAAGCCGGGACGTAGTCTTCACGTTACAGAAGAGGCTGTTTGATATGACAGTAATAAGTGGTCGCGTTTAGCAATAAATACGATAATACAAAGTGGTACCACGGAACATTCCGCCTTTGTTATCCGAAAGGATAGCAAGGGCGTTTTTTGATGCAATAACTGTTTTACGGTCATTGTATCATGTATAAAAAACACAAAGGAAAGAGAGTTGATATTATGAACGGAATCACAATGATGATCATAGCCATTGTAGTTCTCGGAGGCGCATATCTTCTGTATGGCCGTTATCTCCAGAACAAATGGGGCATTGATCCGAAAGCAAAAACTCCGGCATACGAAATGGAGGACGGAGTTGATTATGTACCGGCTGATACAAATGTAGTATTTGGACATCAGTTTGCATCCATAGCAGGTGCAGGTCCCATCAACGGACCGATCCAGGCCGCAATTTTCGGTTGGCTGCCGGTTCTGTTATGGATCCTCATCGGTGGTGTATTTTTCGGAGCTGTGCAGGATTTTGCATCCATGTATGCATCCGTAAAGAATAAAGGACGTACGATCGGATATATCATCGAAGCGTATATCGGAAAGCTTGGAAAAAAATTATTTCTTTTATTCTGCTGGCTGTTCTGTATTCTGGTCGTTGCCGCATTTGCAGATGTTGTAGCAGGAACCTTTAACGGATTTGCCGTAAATGATGCAGGAACAGTTACAAAGGTAGCGGCAAACGGAGCTGTTGCAACCACTTCCATGTTATTTATATTTGAGGCTGTTGCACTTGGATTTTTCCTTAAATATACAAAATTCAACAAATGGGTCAACACTGCAGTCGCAATTTTACTGCTGGTAGCAGCAATTGTGCTGGGACTTAATTTCCCCATGTATGTAAGTCTTGGAACCTGGCATATCATCATTTTTGTATACATCCTGATCGCCAGTGTCGCTCCTGTATGGGCACTGCTTCAGCCACGTGATTATCTGAACAGCTATCTGCTCATTTTTATGATCGTCGGTGCGGTTATCGGTGTATTTGTTGCCAATCCTTCCTGTAACCTGAAGGCATTTACAAGCTTTAACGTAGACGGACAGTATATGTTCCCGATCCTGTTTGTAACCATCGCCTGCGGTGCTGTTTCCGGCTTCCATTCACTGGTATCTTCCGGTACTGCATCCAAGCAGATCAAAAATGAGAAAAACATGCTTCCTGTTTCCTTTGGAGCAATGCTGATGGAAAGTATGCTTGCCATCATCGCACTAATCGCAGTTGCATCCTTTGCAGATGGTGAAGCAGCAGCACAGGGACTTACAACACAGCCGCAGATTTTTGCAGGTGCTATCGCAAACTTCCTTTCTGTAGTTGGCCTTCCGCATTCACTGGTATTTACTCTGATCAACCTTGCTGTATCCGCATTTGCACTGACCTCTCTTGATTCTGTAGCCAGAGTCGGACGTCTGTCATTCCAGGAATTTTTCCTTGATTCTGATACAGATGAGGAAAACATGAGCCCGTTCCTGAAGGTAGTAACAAATAAATATTTCGCAACAGTCATTACACTGGTACTTGCCTACATGCTTACAAAGGTCGGCTATGCAGAAATCTGGCCGCTGTTCGGCTCCGCAAACCAGCTGTTATCTGTACTCGCTCTTGTAGCCTGTGCAGTATTCTTAAAGAAAACAAAACGTCAGGGTTGCATGCTCTGGATCCCGATGGTATTCATGATGGCAGTTACCTTCACAGCACTTGGCATGACCATCACAAAGCTTTCAAAGGCACTGGTAACAACAGGGCTGGATCTTGGAAACACCTTACAGCTTGTATTTGCAGTATTACTGCTGATCCTTGGTGTACTGGTAGCAATCCAGGGCGTGAAGAAACTGCTTGAGAAGACAGATGATAAAAAAGCAACAGCATAATATTATCGGATAAGATTACGTATTTTTGTTTGGCTGGAGAAGCATAAAAAGGTACTGATGGATTTTTTAGTGTATTGCAGCAATTCTTTACCTTCCTCCAGCTTGCAGCGCAAAATAAATGCGCTGACAGAAAAAACAAGGGTCTTTTTAAATAATCAGGAAATGATGGCTGCGATGATGGAAGGAATGCCGCTTCGTCAGTTGTTAAGCTTCGTTCCCGGAATTAAAAGAAAAATGCTGGAACAGATGGTTGGTGCTTTAAACGAAGGCGTTGCATATAATAAAAAAAATATATCAATGGAAATGAAAGCCTTATGCCAGATCAGAAAATAGAGAATCTTCTTAATCTTGCCATGAATGCCCTGCCGCAGGAACGGGCAAAATCGGAAAATCTGAATGTGGGATATGATCCCACCACCAGGTTGTGGGATGTGATCGTGAAATACAGTGGCCCGGAAAGCGGACTTGGTGGTGAGCGGATCCAGGTGGTCCCGCTGCTTGGTGGTTATGCAGTAGTGACACTGCCGGAATCGGAAATTTCTGCATACTCAGTCAGAGAGCAGATCGAGTTTATAGAAAAGCCCAAGAGACTCTACTTTGAGACCTTTGAAGAGCGGGAGGCAAGCTGCATTTTACCAGTGCAGAATGGAGCCGATGGCTTAACCGGCGAAGGTATTTTGGTGGGCATTGTGGATTCCGGAGTGGACTATTTCCATCCGGATTTCAGAAACGAGGATGGCAGTACCCGGATCCTGCGACTGTGGGATCAGAGTGTAGATGGAAATCCACCGGAAAACTATGTATCAGGAACTGAATATACGAAAGAAGAAATTGATGAGGCGCTTGCACTCGGGGAAACCGAAGGCAGGCGCCTTGTTCCGTCTGGGGATTTCAGCGGACATGGAACAGCAGTTCTTGGAATAGCAGCAGGAAATGGGAGAGCATCGGAGGGAGTGAATCGAGGCGTTGCGTATAGAAGTGATCTTCTGGTGGTAAAGATGGGAAATCCACGGGAAAATTCATTTCCGCGGACAACGGAGCTGATGGAGGGTATTGATTACCTGATACGGCAGGCAGTGAAGATGAGAAAACCGATCGTTATAAACGTCAGCTTTGGGAATAATTATGGTTCTCATGAACCTTATAATTAAGGGAAAACATAAGAAAACACTGATATTTCCTGTGTTTTCAGGCAATTCAGTGTTTTACTCGGATTCATGTTTGGTTGTTGTTTGAGTCTTATAATACTCGGTCAGGATCATGTTAATCTGCTGGGAACGTGTACGATAGTTCGCTTTTGCATCCTTATCAATCTCAGCAACCAGTTCTTTGGACAAAGTAGTATAGACCTGAATATTGTTGGAACTGATAGCCATGTGGCACCTCCGATTCAATTTAATAGAATTATTCTATCATACTTCTTCGGGAGGGGCAATGTGAACTGAAAATTGAAGAATTATTGTTACTGTAAAATTGGAACGGTCGTAAAGAAAATCTATGAATAGAGAACGATAAGAAAGGTAGAACAGACAATGAAGAAAACAATTTTTGAAGAGATGGGCGGTACTTATATCAGACATGGGGATTATCTTATCCCTGCTCTTACCTTACCGAAGGAAGAAGAACAAAGGGTTGTCGGTGTATGGGGACAAAGACATTTGCGGTATTTGAAGGAATACCGCAGATTGCTATATCTGAATATGCTTACAAGCGGCAGGCTGAATGGTTATTTGGCTGATATAGAAGAACAGGCACAGGAACGCTTTGAAAGACTTGTAGAACAGATGAAACAGGCACAAGGCATTACAGAACAGCTAAAGGTGGAAAATGTCTTGGAATGGATAGGAAGAATGAACAATATACAAGTATGTGCGAGGGAGATTGTGGATAAAGAGATAATTTATCAAGAATGAAATGTAAGATAAATAGTGTATAAAATGTAGCAGGGCATCATAAGATAAAATTGTAATTGCATTTTCCACATAGTTCGTGTAAAATGTAATTAGAAAAGCTGTGCATCAGCGGTGGGTTGACACCTAAAATCTGATACGTTTTCCGAACGAAGGTGTCGGAGGTTGGCAGGCAACGGAAAAACCTGATATTTTCCAGACGAAGGTGCTGGAGGTTGGCAGACAACGGAAAAATCAACCATGAGAAGGGAATGTTTAGTGCTGCGGCGTGAACATTCCCTTCTCTAAATTTTATGGGATAAGGATTAAGTTATGGACAAAAGACGTGCAATTCAGATTATGACAAAAGCGGCACAACTATATAAAGAACATCTTGAGGATCAGAAGGTTTTGTTCCTATATGGCTTACCGAAAGAGGTGAATAAGCAATTACAGGAAAGTAATAAGATTTTGTCATCTGTACAGGGATATGAAGTTGTTTTCCATAGATACAATTTTTTACATTTGACAGGAGTTCGATTGAATAAAAAAGAGACAGCTTCTGCAATTCATTTTTACCAGAAATGCCTGGATAAGCGATTAACAGAAAATGATTTTGTTTTTGCAAAAGATGGCTCTACGGGGCAAAAATTGGATATATTGGAACGTATGATGCTTATTAAGAAAAACGTAACAATGATAGGAGAATTTACAGATCGAGGACCGAAATTATATACAGAAAAAGCTGCCGGGAATATATGTGGTTGTATTGGCTTCGTAAAAGATAAAAATACGAAATTAAATGTACCGAACACATTGCTGAAAAAGGACATCAGAGATGTAACAGCACAGCCTACATATAAAGTATTTGCTGTAATATCAAAACACTATACAGATGAGAAATATACAAATCTTGTGAAGATGGACAAAAGTATTGATTTGAAAGAGTGTTGTTTCTCAGAAACAATAGAAAATATGATAGATAGAGAAAATCTATAATGAAATATAAAGAAACCATGCTACTGCTTTTTGTAACAGTATCATGGTTTTATTGTTTGTCGTCTATATTTTAAGTTGATTATTACTTTACAAAATTGGCAATGTTATAATTATCATTGATTTTAGAAGAAGGGAGTATCGAGGGAAATTAGTGGAACTGGTTTTGCAAGCATAGCGTTTGGATATCCAAACGCACTTTGGGAGCCCCCCAAACCCCATTTGTTGGCTTTACAAAGTAGGAATTTTTTGCTCAAGATAAAAAGAGAGTGCGTAAGCGGAAAGAAATCAAATTATGCTTACGCACTTTGTGCCTCACTTTTGCTCGGTGGTTAGCAGTTTGTGAATTATTGGGATGAAGCAATATAACTGTTTTGAGAAAACGGGATATTTTTTATATTAGTAGTTTAAACATTATAGTTCTGTGTTGTGCGATTTTTGCCTGGATTGAACAGGATGTTTTTTTTGCAATTCCTGTTTCCTCTGATATTCAAGTTCCCAGGTACGATGAGAGAAGCTATAGGGATCTTCCATATTGAGATCATCCACTTCATGGGTTGCGATATCACGATAGTGATAGTCATAATATTCACCAAAAGTACCTTTGAGCTGCTCAATCAGTTTCTCTCGGAAAGTAGGTCGTATCTGGATTCTGGCATCCAGTAATTCTGTATATTGCTCTGGTTTAGGCCGGAGTTTTTCCTCTTGGAAAGCGACAGCATCTTTTTCAAGCTGCTCTTTGAGAGCCATATCCTGAGAATCGAGAATATCCAGATTCTTATCCATCTGGTCGTATTTTCTGGAAAGGCTCGCCATATCTTTCTCTGTGGAGCATTCAGCCTGAAACAGCAGCTGTTCTTTGGCAGATTTCAGTTCCTCGATTTCTTCTGTTACGGTTGTAAGCTGCTGGTTTAACTTTATATGCTGGAAAGGATTTAGAATACTGGTTTTACTTTTTTGCACATTTAGTTCTTTCTTTTCAGTAACTTTCGCTTTGAGCTTTTTCTTAATGGTATCATATTTATTTAGGATAGGACGAAAATGCTGCATCCAGTCATGGATCACTTCTTTTTGCATTTCATTATGAAGTAAATGATATTGTGTAAAAATCATATGATTGCGGATTGCTTCTAATGTTTCTGCAATTACCGGAATAGATTTTTCGACAGCTTGAACCAATTTTTTTATCTGTGTTTTTAATTCCCGTAGTATTCTGTTATCCGCACGAACCCGACGGTTGATTTCACACCGGTCTGCTATCATGCCTTTCTTTTCCATATTCTGGGCAATGTAGCCTTCGTGGATGGTTGGCTGTTCAGTGATTCCCTGAGCTGCAAAACTGCGGTGATCAATGGCGGCATTTATCTGATTAAGGGCAAGCATTTTATTTACGGCATCTGCCCAGTTTGCTCTCCAGAGGCAGAGCTGTTCCTCACTGTTCCATTGTTCGGAAATCGGGTTTTGTCTGCCATACCGGGTGCTTTTTGTATGTTTGTCGATACGTTCATAACCTTTCTCCTGTGCTGCCGAGGGAGTCAGATATACTTTCTTTTTCCCAGCTTTATAACGATACTGTTTTTCCCAGCCCTCTTTCTGAGCATCCTTAAATTCAGAAGCAGTAAATCCCTTTTCCTCTCCATCTTTGATGCATAGATATTCTTTTTCGGTTTTATACTGCCATGTTCCGTTTTCGTTTAATGGACGGACAGTAAGTAGAATGTGTGCATGGGGATTGTGACCATCTGTATCGTGAATGGCGAAATCGGCACACATTCCCATATCTACAAAATTCTTTTGAATAAAATTCTGAAGAAGAGAAATATTGCTGTCTTTATCCAACTCAATAGGGAGTGCGACAACAAATTCTCTTGCCAGTCGGCTGTCTTTTGTTTTTTCAGCAGCTTCTACAGCATTCCAGAGTTGCTCCCGGTTTTTCCATTTAGGCGGAGCCATAGGGGGAAGCATTACTTCCTGATAGATCAGTCCATGTTTTCGGGTGTAGTCATGCTGGATGCCATCGTAATCATTGTATATGCGGCTACAGCTCATATAAGCAGATGCAGCGACAGCAGACCGCCCGGAACCACGGCTGACGACCTTGGCTTGCATATGATAAATTGCCATATCTGGCACCTCCTTTCGATGTTGCCTGCAACAGCGGATAGCCCTCGGCAGAGCGCACGAGCCCCGTAGGGGATACCACCGCCCGATTTATCGGGTGGTGAGTAAGTGCGCCCTTCGGGAGTAGAACTTGTGTATTTACATTCCTCTTAGCCGGAGCATCAGCTCCCGCTTTAGGGTATCTAAATCCATTTCTTTAATATGTGGAGCAATGCTTTCCAGAATCGCTCCTTCTTGAATCAATCTGCGTGTTCTGGCATTACGTTCCTTTTTACGGTTTCTTGCTTCGATTTCTTCCAGTCTGTGTTTTGCCTGTAAAAGCACTTTTTCTTCTGGTGTCATAATTCTTTTATTTGCCATATCTGGCACCTCCTTTTTATGCCCGTATCCGGGCGATTTAGTTTTAAAATCTTGTGGTTTAGTACTATAGTTTTAGATAACTGACAGTGGCATGTCTCTGGTGATAAATAAGAAAAGAAAGTAGTACTACTGTCAGTGAAAAATAGTTATTGTGCGATGCTGCTTTGTTTCAACTCTGGTTTGAAGTGTGATTATCTAACAGAATTTTTTTCGTTTTTTTTAAATTAGCTGTTGCATTGTCCTGACGGATATTCCGGTTATTGATACGGATGGGAACACATCTCTCCAGAATCCGGTCATAAATTCGCTTGTGTGCGATATCAGCGGCGTTATTCAGCTCTGATAAAGTGAGATTGGTTGTTATGATCAGGGGCTTTTTACTGCGGTAACGGCTGTCAATCACATTGAATACCTGTTCCAGTGCAAAGTCAGAGTTCCGTTCAATTCCGAGGTCATCAATGATCAGAAGGCTGTAGCGGTTTAAGCTGTGGATGAACTGATTCCTGTCTTCAAAATGCATTCCGGTAAGGGTATTCAGAATCCGGGAAAAGTTGGTCATCAGTACCGGGACGCCTTTTTCCAGAAGGGCATTGGCAATGCAGCCTGCAAAGAAAGATTTTCCAGTACCGACATCGCCCCAGATGAGAAGTCCGGAAGCGTTTGCTTTCATCTCTTCCCAGTTACTTACATAATTGTGTGCAAGTTTCATTTCCGGATTGCTGCCGTTATCTTTGGCAAAGGTGTAGTCATAAAGTGATTTGTCCTGTAAGCCGCTGGTTTTGAGATGCTCTATTTCCATTTGCTTTTCATGAAGTTTTCTCTGGGCTTCCTCCTGTTCAAAGATCTCCTGCTGGCACTTACAGCGGATGGAAGGAATAAGAACCTTTCCCTGTAATTCATGCCTGCACTGTCTTGGCGTATTGCATTTGGAACAGTAGATCAGGTGATTTGTTTCGTTAAAATATTCATCAGACTGAAGCTCTCTGTTTGGTGTGATAGCTGTTGGTTTTTCTGTAAATGTTGTCATAATGTTTCGTATTCCTCACTTTCATAATTTCGTTGCCGGGAAACAGGATGATCCTGTCTTGCCCAACGGATGATGGTAGCTGCATGGTTTTGGTATTGCTTTCCGGTAGAAGCCATATAACCGGATAAGCGTTCCATATAGTCCTGCCAGTCAGGGATTGTCTGCCGGATATTTTCCAGCTCCGTCTCTGACAGAAAAACATTTTGAAATGTTCCATAGGGTGAGCGTGGCTCTTTACTCCCTCTTATTGTTAAATGGTTCTTTTTTATCTCTTTCTTATTACTGGACAGTTTTCTGTCTGTATCAGGGAAAGAATCCTGTCTGTCAATAGGACAGTTTTCTGTCTGTCTTGAGGAAAGAATTCTGTCTGTATTGCTGAGGGTTTCTTTCGGGATTTTTACATAGATCCGATTAGGGTGTCCGGGTCCCTGCCGTTTTCGGAAGATAAGCTCTTGTTTTTCCAGTACTGCCAGAGCAGTTTTCACCGTCATCTGGCTTTTGTGGAGAACTTCTGCCAGTGCTTCAATCGTAAAGTAGAGGAACACATGACCATTTGTATCTGACCAGCCCTCATTTTTCTGGGAAAGCCTTGCACGGTCGAGCAGGATCATATAAAGCATTTTGGCAGTTTCGTTTATTTCCATGTCCAGAAGAAAACGGGGAAACATCATATAAGATGGCAGGCTTGTGTCTGCTGTCAGAAAGTCCGTCATGTGTTCACCTCCAATCACAATGGTTTATTCTCCAAGAAAATCCCAGTCTATATCACGATCCGGCTGTTCTTTTTCAGGAGCTGGAAAGGGCATCCTGATGGGGGATTCCCTTTCCAACATGCCTGCAGTCAGCCCGGACAGAAAAATCGGCAATGACTGTTTCAGGCTGTGTTCTACTGCTTCTACAATCTGTTTCACAAAAAGTTCTTCCCGTTCCCTTGTTTCCAGATAGGGATCAGCCTGAGTGCGGTAGTAGCGGTCAAAATAATCGACCAGTGCAAGGGAGATTACCTGGCTGTAAGATTTAAAATTCTGTCTGTCCATCGTCTGTAAATATTCCCAGGCTCTCCGCTGCTGGTCTTTGTCCAGATTAAATCGCAGGTTTGTGTTGCGGATATGGTTCTGCATGGCTTATCCCCTCCTTTTCAGGCTCATATAAGCCAGAGATTCATAACCTTTGGCAGTGGCACAGATATCATCAAGGATGGTAACTCGTGATTTGTCATACGCTCCAAAGTTACGGATCAGGCATCCACCGCCTCCGACCACATACAGGCGCATCAGGCCAGGATTGTATTCATATTTGCGGAGCGTGGCAAAAATATCTGTGACATACTGTCTGGCAACAGCAGTAATACAATCCAGATAAGACGCTGAAATGTCAGCGGTTCCAAACCGCAGAATCTGCTCTACGGTAGATTCTTCAATCTTTACTCCGAAGTTGTCCAGAACAGCGTTTTTAGCGGCAATCATGCATTGGTTTACGCCAAACTTTTCTGTCCAGCACCGGCTTTCCTGTGCTTTCTTATTATTGATATACAGAATGTTCATGGTTCCGTTGCCGATATCTGCAAGAAGATTTGTCCCCTTGAAATCTCCAAGTCGGTTTACGATAGCCGGATATCCCTGCGGGTAAAGGCTGCATCCCACAAAACGGAGATGATACTCTTTGCTGTTAAATCGGTAATGGACTTCTGGATTCTGGAGCAGATAGGAACGGAAATCTTCTCTCTGGTTTCTGATCCATGTCAGAGGAAGCCCGGCAGCCAGATGAACGTCTGCTTCACGGATGGAAAAGACATTCAGTTCCCTTGCAATCGCCATGAGAGTTAGAAGATAATATTCTTCGTCCATAGCTTTATCTGGGATAAATTCTTTGTGTCCTTCGCCAATCCGGTAGTAAATGCCGTTATATTCCAGAATATTCCCGGTGAAGATGGGTTCTGTTTCATAGGCTTTGATTCCGGTTGGTGTGACGGTATTTGCTGTTTTCATGTTGCCGTAGCCGTGATCTACAGCAATGATTTTTGTGTTTCTGAGTTCTCGCATAAAAAACACCTCCATTTTCGTATTGATTAATTCAGCAGGCTGTACCGGTGTGGTACTGCTTTGCTGTGAGATAAGCATACGAAAGTTGGAGGAAAAAGACATTGAGGGAAAATTGAGTTGGAATTGAAAAATAGGATATAATTTTGTAAAATAGAGCAATTTCTTTAGTTTTTTATAGCCCTGCATTTTTTTGTTATAAACGTTCATTAAATGTTGACATGTTATTATATAAATGGTAAAATTGTACAATAAAATGTGGAAAGTTGGATGGAATTTATTGAATTATAATAAAACTAATCGTACTTAACTGGCGGCTTATGTATTTGTAGAACTTAGAATAATAGAAAATTTAAAATATTATCAATTTTTACAGCTGTTGCAATGCTTTCAGTAGGAACAACAGTTTTTGCAAGTCCTTAACTGTTGTTTGATAAGGAGTGTAGTTTTATACAAATAGTGATATTATTGCAAAAAACTAGGATTTTATAAAAATAAAAAAATCAAGTCTATAGCTGTTTGAAGTGAGGAGAAAAGCGTATGAGAAATGTGTTGGCAACGGACATAAAAAACAATATTCGAAGCATTCGCTTTATTTTGGGGATTTTTCTAATCGTTTCGGCTACCCTGATGTCTGAGCATGAGATGTTGCAGAAGATCATAAATGCAGGCGGATCTGCAGAAGGACCAGGCTGGTTCGTAGCATACACCTATTGTATGAACAGCGTTAATATGCTTCTGTTTGTTCCCATTGCCGTTGCTTTTGCGGGTGGAGAGAATACGGAGGCTGAGCTGCACAGTCGTTTTTTTCTGTTCAGTTATATCCGTTCAGGGAGAAAACAGTATCTCGTAGGAAAAGCAGCAGGATTGTTGGTCTCCGGAGGTTTGACAGCTTTTTTAGCCATGGTGTTCCTTCTTGTAATCTGTATACTGAGGTTCGGTCAGTATCCTTCTCTGATTGACGGAAATTATGAGATGGCAGTGCTTGTGGGCAGAACGGCGGTAAGCTTTCTGAGATTGTTTTTAAATGGCGCTTTTTGGGCGCTAATTGGCGGTACGTCGGCTGTCATAACAAAAAATCGCTATATGTCCTATGCCGTTCCTTTTATTCTTTATTATGTCCTGACCGTATTTCAGGAGCGTTACTATCAAAAAGCATTCTTTCTGAGTCCCCGCTATTGGGCGGCGTCTATTTACTACAATGATATCTTCTGCATTGCTATATTAGCGGTTGGAAGTTTTTTAACGGCACTGATCTTTATGTGCGCAATAGAAAGAAGGTTGCGGTATGCGTGATATTAAACAGGCTTTTTGGATTGCAGGCCAGAATTTCTATGGATGGAAAAAAAGTCCGAGGATCTGGATGACCTTTATTTTGGCAGCTATATTATGTCTGATGCTGTCGGATCAGATTATTTCCCATGCGATAAAATATGAGACAATCCTTCAGGTATTCGAGCCGTTTATTTGGACATATGGGGATGCATCCTCTGTTATGCTGTCCTCCCTGCTTTTAATCCTGCTCTTTGCGGACATGCCATTTATCAGTCAGGCAACTCCGTATTGGCTTGTACGCACAAAACGGAAGATATGGCTTGCGGGTCAGATTATCTATGTGATCCTGGCGACTGTGATCTATAATATTTTTTTGGCTGTGATGCTTGGAATTATGGGAGCTCCCTTTTCCTTTACGGGAAATGTGTGGAGCGAAACAGCGGCAATGTTGGGCTATGGCGGTGGGGAGAGCATAACCGTTCCTGTTTCCATAAAAACAATGGAAAGCTCAACTCCTTATATGTGCGCAGCAATAGTGTTTGGACTTGTACTTTTATATACTCTTTTTATCGCAGTTCTCATGTTGTTTTTAAATCTGGCTGCGGGAAATATGGCAGGGGTGATCGGTGCTTTTGCAGTCAGTCTGTATGGGCTCCTGCTGAACCCAGATGTTTTCCGGAAACTGTTTCATTTTACAGAAAGTCAGGAATATAGGGCGAACGTGTTCTGCGGCTGGCTGTCTCCGTTGAACCAAGCTACCTTTCCCATGCACAGCTTTGGTTATGATTACCTGCCAGGGATCGGGATGAGCATGTTCATATTTGCAATATTAATCATAGCGCTGATCGGCTTGTCAGCCGTCCGAATTAAGGGCTATAATTTCTCTTTTACGCAGACAAACGAATAAATGGAGGGCAAAATGGAATATGCAATCAGGTTGAAGGGACTGACAAAATCCTTTCAAAAAGAAAAAGTATTAAAGAACATTACCCATGATTTTGAAAAAGGGAAGATTCATGGGATTATGGGGTTTAACGGTTCAGGGAAAACCGTAATGTTTAAATGCATCTGTGGATTTTTACAACCTGAGAGCGGCACAGTGCTCGTAGGGGGAAAACAGATCGGGAAGGAGCTGGACTTTCCAGATTCCGTAGGCATTATCATTGAAAACCCTGGCTTCTTTCTGGATCTCAGCGGTTTTGCGAATTTAAAGAGACTGGCGTCTCTGAAACACCGTATTTCCGATGACGATGTGAGGGCGACGATGCGTGCCCTAGGGCTTGATCCTCTGTCTAAAAAGAAGGTAGGACAGTATTCTCTTGGAATGCGTGAACGTCTTGGTATCGCACAGGCAATCATGGAAGATCCGGAGCTTTTGATATTGGACGAGCCTTTTAATGGTCTGGACAAGCAGGGGGCAGGAGAGGTCTGCGAGCTTTTGCGGGGATTAAAGGAACGAGGGAAGACTATTCTTATCGCAGCACATAACATGCTGGAGATCGAATGGCTCTGCGATACGATCTGTGAGATGGATGCAGGTGTCCTGACGCAGATAAAATAAAAATACGGGGGAAAGAGTTTATAATTGAAGTTTCGTGAAAAAGCGACAATTCTATAAGATATATGGAGGAAAAATGAAAAAAAGTGTTCTAGCAATTATGGTAGGTGCGTTGTGTATTATTCTTTCCAGCTGTCAGGAAACACCAGAGGAGAGTTCGGTAGTCAGCAAAGTGGATGGGATTAGCGAGGCGGCTGTCTGTGAACCTCTTAAAAAAGGAGAAAAGAGAGAGACAAATGTTCCAACGCATTGGAAATTTGAAGAAAAGAAAAGCAACGACCGTGTGGTTATCCAGGCAGATATTAAGTTGGGCGAACAAAGCATTGGCAATCTTCCAGTCATAGAGATGCAAAATCACGAGTTAACGCAGGAAGAACTGAATGGATTGATTGATTATTTTACGGACGGTGAGGAACTATATATGCCACAGATGGTGACAAAGGATGCGTATCAGGAAGTGTTAGACAGGATTTCCAGCAAGGAAGGAAGTTACTTGCAATCAGCATATTCTACATCGATTGCAGGGATTCAAAACGCAACCCGAGAGGGGATGGAGCTTGCACCGGATGAAGCGTCTGCACCGGAAAAGATGGAGATAAAATTTCAAAAAAAAACAGAGGATCACGGTGTGGAAGCGGCACGGAGTTGGATGAGTACTGAATTGGAAAACACAGATACAGAGGATTATTTTACTGCAGATGTGGGCGAGGACAGGAAGGCATATATAGAAGCAGAGCGGTATAATCAGGAAATTGACAATGACAGTAGTTTTCTCTGGATGGAGGGTTCTAATTTTATAGAAGAAGAAACAATAGAAACTGAGGAAATGCAGAGTGAGTATTACAGTAGCTTTGGCATGGATACCAACGGCTATACAGAGAAATTTCATGAACTGGCAGATGCGTATCGAAAGTGCATGGACAAGATCACCTTTACAGAGGAAGATGGAAAGGAACAGGCAGAACAAGTTTTAGAGGATTTAGGTATCGATGGAATGGGCCTTGTAGATTCTGATCGTACCGTGTGGTTCCCGAATGGCGCATGTTCAGAGCGCAATGGTCTGGGACTTGGTAGTGATGCTTTGTGGCAGGGAGATCTGGATAGAGGATTACCGGGATATCTGTATTGTTTTTCGAAAAGTGTAGAGGGTATTACTTCAGTTCCTGATGGCGTGGTTGCGGAAGAAACAGTGGATAGTTATGTGCCTCCGTTCCAGGTAGAAACAATCTCTATTCTGATAACAGAGGAAGGAATTAAATATTTTAAATGGGATGGGATATCGGAAGAAGTCTGTACGGTGACGGAAAATACAAAGCTTCTGCCTTTTGAAAAAATACAGGCAAAGCTGACAGATCAGATTTTTTATTGGTATTCCGGAAAAGGCCAGTCTGCCAACGACACTACCGCACTGGAGTATGATGTGGTAAACGCAAAATTGCAGTATACTTATACCACAGCCTATCAGGAGCCGAAACACGCATGGTTGGTTCCAGCATGGATTTTTACTGTCAGGGAAAGTATTGGTGGAAATTCTCTACAGGAGCTTTCTTATGTGATCAATGCTTATGATGGCAGTGTGATTGGAGAAGCATATTAGGGTTCAGCGACACTTGAATTTTTATTGACCATAGAATTACAAGGTTTATCATGAGAATAATAAATATGCGATATTTGGCTTGGATATATAACAGGTAAGAATAGGAATAGTGCAAATGATTAAGCTCGCATTGATTGATAACGGTATACCTTATCATATGAGAAATAACAGGAATCAAAGGATTGTTCATAAATCTTTTTTGGCTTCTAAATGCGATCCAAGTGAGTATAAAGACGATAAATCATTCCATGGCGCTGTATGCGTCGGAATTATCACAAGCATATGTAGAGATATAAATTTCTAATAGAACTGAGCCACTATGCATTTGACATATTGTATCAAACAGTAGGTTGATGACGAGATGATTGTAATGTATCGCAGATTGAACAAGCAGAGGAGCATATTTACAAGTTCTCAGGCATTGATGAAGGCAATATACCTAGACTATAAAAAATTTGAGATAGGAGGAGCGAAAAGTGTCAAAAAAAGAAAAGTGATCCTTATGTAAACGCTCCATGTCTAAGAAAAAATGGAAATGGACAAGCGCCTAGTCTTGGAGTGTATCTCAAAACTAGGCGTTTACATTATTGAGGCAATATATTTTACAAGTGTTTGTAGGAACCGTTAGTGCTTGGTGAGAAGAATACTTTTTGCCAGAGCAATTCCAGCTTGTGGATACAATTCTTGAATTGCTTGATATTTTTCTTCAATCAATTCGGGTTCGTCTGCCCATATATCCTCATAAATTTTCAAGGCTTTTTTAAAATGGGTTTTCGCTTGCGAAATATTTGCAGTGATCAGGCAGATACTTCCAAGGGATTCCTGTACCTGGGCATAATCCAAACAGTGGTTTGAATTATATTCTTTGATAATCTGTGCTAATTTCTGAAGAGCAGACAGGGCAAGGTCAGGTTCTTGTATTTCAATTAAGAGGACAGCATAATTATTAATCTGAGGAATACTGTCATTAGTATAAAGAAGCTGGTATTGTTGTAAAAGAGAGATACCCATTTTCATGTGCCTTTTAGCGAGATCAAGTTGTCCGTTGATTCGGTAAAGCCCTCCAAGATTGGAATGGAGGTTGGAAACCAGGTGGGCATTTTCTTTTGTGGTTTCTTTTATTTGAGCAAGTGCTTCTTTTTCTAATTTTATCGCTTTTTCTGTTTTGGGTTCCAGAGTTGCCTGATAATCCAATAGTAAGGCACGGTCAGATGCAGTCCCGTAAGTATTTGCTTTTATAAAATGCTGTAGTTCCTGGATGATTTTTTTCATACCCTTTTGATAGTGGTACTTCTCCATATATGGAAAAACATCTTCTAAAAATAACAGGTATTGGGGAATATCGTCCTTTTCAATGAAAAGCATGATGTTTTCTACTGTTTGAAATAATTTTTTATAATAGCTAACTTCAATGCCATGCATCAAACATATTTTTTGCAGAGAATCCAATAACGTGTGGCAGCTTGTAACAGAAGGTGCGGTCTCGGAAACTGCAATTTCCTGAATCATTGGATGCAGAGAAATAGTATGCCGGAGACTTGACTGTACAAAACCTGTCTCGATCAGATCATTCACGTCATTTAAAGTAGGCAGCTCCAGCCATTTGGAAAATATACGGGCAGAAATACCAGATGAAGGCATAAAACACATATTGCACATAATATCCTGCTGTTTCCGTGATAAGGAGTATAACGAAAACAGGGTATGGATATGGTTGTAATAGGTGGCTTTTTTGCTCTGACCATCTTTCATTACTTTAATCTTATCTTCATTATGAAGAGAAGCCTTTTCCTCTTGAAGTTTTATCAATAATTGCTCTGGAGTTAAAATTCCATTTTCCAGAAGTTTGGCTGCCAGTTCGACAGCAAAAGTATGGTAGTGTACAGTTTCTATGATTTTTTCTACGATTGCCCGGTTTTCCTCTGCTTCTGAATAAAATACAGATGTCAGTTGAAAAAGAGTGGGTATATCTTTCAGTTCTTTTAATTGAAAACTACAGTATTCAGACAGTTGGCTTCTGGTTGTAAATAAAACCCGGCAACGGTATTTTAATACGACTGACAGGCAACTGTCCTGTGTGGATGTGACATTAAAATTGTCTATGATCAGCAGTGTATCAGATTTCAAAGAGCGTAAGAAACGGTTATGTCTTTGAAAACGTTCCTGCTCACTGATTTCTGGTGGATCATCAATAAAATCCATGTCTACAATATCTTGATATAGATTACCGGTGTATTCCATATAGAGAATATTGGTGTACTGTTTTCTGTATTGCTTTGCATAGGCTTTAGCAAGCTCGCTTTTCCAATTCCGGCAATTCCATAAAGAAATATATGTCGGTTCTCTTCAAACAAAGTATGGAGTTCATCCAGTTCTTCTTCTCTTCCTAGAAAATGACGGCATGGTTTTGGGACTTCGCTGTCCATAATGTAATCCAGAACAATCGGAGATAGAACACCTCCTGCAATCAGTTTTTGATTTCTTGTATCACGTTTAATAAATTGCCGTTCCATACCAAAAGAAAGTACTTTTGCTAAAAACAACAGCCTTGAATCAGAAGGTTTATATAGAGATACAAGTTCCTGCTTTTTTGTATCCGAAATCGTATCGTCCTGTATGAATAACGTGTAAATGTCCTGTATAACCATGTTGCAGTCTGCCATTAAGGGAAGTAAGTTCCGCTGAATGGTTGTTGCCAGTTTTTTCTGATTGCTGGGTTTTGCATAATATGAGGTTATTTTGGGACTGATTTTTGCTTGTCCGGTTATCCAGCGGCAAATTAGACCATTATCCATAGAAAAATCTTCATTTATCGGATCATTCATAAAATCTTCAAATAATTCGTATAAAAAATCAGGTTGGTTCATCTGATTGCTTTCACTGATTTGATTTTTTAGGCATGTGCTAATAGAAGAAAAATCACATCGTTCCAACAGAAATCCCTCCTTTGGTTTTCGTGTTTTATATTCTTAAAGTCTTTTTATTATAACACGAACAAATGTTCCGGACAATAGGAATTGATACTGTATAGGAAGAAAATGAATCTTAAAAACTCAATCTGCGGTCAATTTCAATTCAATGTGATTGGTGCAGAATAATTTTAGAATGTAATCAGGCTTTCGAAAGCCGAATTCAATTCATACAGAACTTTTGTACAATCCTGCCGGCATAGGATGTAGAGAGAACTGTATGCTGAAGGAGGCATATAGCATGAATACGTTATTTGATTCTGTAGAAGTTCTGGATACAAAAAAAGAAATCCAAAAAGAGAATGTAAGCTATGAACATGCAGGATATCAGATTCGAGTGCATTTTAATGGGGAAAAGACATTGATCCAGTGCATTCAGAATCTTACTGAACGAAAAATTGCAGGTTGATTTTCTTAAGTTCTTGTTGTAAAATAAAGACAATTAAAGACAATGACTACGCAAGACCGATGAAAAGAGGGATAGAATGTATCAGGCAGGAATTTATTGCCGAATTTCCATTGAAGAGCAAAATAAAGAGGGTGAATACAGCAATAGTATTCACTCTCAGATTCAGATGGCAAGAGATTATATTGCAGAGAATAAAGATATTGCAGAGAAAAAAGTTTATGTAGACGATGGGGCTTCTGGAAGTAATTTTGAAAGAACTGAATTTCGGAGGATGCTGGCAGATATTGAGCTTGGTGTTATCAATATGGTGATTTTTAAGGACGTATCTCGACTTGGAAGAGAACATATTGATACCAACTATTATCTAGGCAAATATTTCCCGGAGAAACAGATTCGGATTGTTTCGATTCTGGATAATTATGATTCAGCCGTTGGAACTTATGATGAAATGTTAGAAATAAAAACTTTGCTGAATGATATGTATTTGAGAGATACATCCAGAAAGATTAAGACAACGATTCAGACCAAAAGAAGTATGGGCGAATATACTCCGAAACAGCCCCCCTTTGGATATGTGAAAAGTAAAACAATTCATAATCATCTGGAAATTGATCCTTATGCAGCCGAGGTTGTTCGAAGAATTTACAGAATGTATCAAAATGGATTTGGCTGTACGGTTATTTGCAGGACTTTGAATGAAGATGAAATCCCTTGTCCCGCAAAATATAAAAAGGAAGTTTTAAAAACCAATTATGTATGGGATTCGGGAAAAGGTCTGTGGACATCGTCTACTGTAAGTGGAATTTTAAAGAATCCGGTCTATACTGGGGCGGTTGTGATTCGGAAACATGAAAGACCGTCTTATAAGCTGAAATACAAAAAGGCAATTCCCCTGGAAGAAATGGAGCTGGTGCCGGATGCACATGAGGCAATCATTTCTAAAGAAGAGTTTGATAGGGTTCAGCAAATAAGAAAGGGGCGCAGAGTTTCCTATTTTGATAAAAACAATGAACCACATAAATATGTGGGACTGCTCTTTTGTGGGAAATGTAAAACAGCCATGCGAAAACGTTATCTGGCATCTCATAAAGACTATGACGGATATATGTGTGGTTTTCATCAGAAGCAGGGGCAGAATTACTGTGAGCTGAATCATATTACATTTGAAAAGCTGGATGAACTGGTTGTATTTGCAATCAACCAGCAATTGAAACAGATGAAGATGGATATGAAGAATCTGGAAACTCAGATCAGACAGAAACAGCCGGAACTGGATGGTAAAATTGCAAAATTGCAGGCAAAAATAGAAAGAAATCTGGAATACCGGAAACGAGCATATGAACAGTTTATGGATGAAGTACTTTCCAAAGAGGAATATCTGGAATTAAAACAGATGTATGAAACAGAGAATCAGAAATATCAAAAAGAATTATCAGAACTGAACCATGAAGAGCAAAGGCAGCGGGCGGCGGTCAATGAAACAAAGATATGGTTGGAGCACTTTAATCGCAGAAGAATAACGGTAAAGCAGCTTACCAGAGAAGCGCTTGTGGAGTTAGTTGATAAAATTTATGTATATCCAGAGCAGAAAATAGATATATATTTTAAGTTTGCTTCAGTAGAGAGTTCACCAGATAGAATACTTGAGAAAGATGGGGTGATATGATGTATCAGATGGGTGTATATTGTCGTCTGTCGAAGGATGATGGAGAGAATAAAGTTAGTGAGAGTATTGAAAATCAGATGAAACTGATTCGTGAGTATGTGACTAAATCAGAGGATCTGGAAATCGCAGATATTTATATTGATGACGGTTATTCGGGGCTTTATTTTGCGAATAGACCGGAATTTCAGCGGATGATGGAGGATATCTACAAAGGGAAAATTCAAGGCGTTATTACGAAAGATATTTCCCGGCTTGGGCGTGAACATATTGAAACCAGTAACTATATTGAGCGTGTTTTTCCATCTTTGGGTGTGCGTTATATTGCAATTTTGGATGGCGTGGATTCTGTTCATCACAGTAATGAAGAATTGGCACAGTTTAAGACGTTGTTTAATGATATGTATAGTCGTGATATATCTAAGAAAATCAGAGGTGCATTGACCGCCCAGAAGAAACGGGGACAGTTTATGTCTGGGTTTGCCCCATATGGATATGTAAAAGATCCGGCAGATAAGCATCATTTTCTTGTAGATGAAGAAGCAGCTAAAGTGGTACGGAGAATCTTTTATATGAGTTTGGAAGGATATTCCAGGGATGGTATTGCAAAGAAACTGAATCAGGAAGGAATTCTGACACCGTCAGAGTATAAGAGAAAGGTGCAGGGATTGAAATATGCCAATGCATTAGAAAAAGCGGGTGCAAAGGGCTGGGCATATCCTACGATCAATGTAATTTTGCGAAACAGAGTTTATACAGGGGCTATGGTACAGCATAAATCAGAAAAGATATCCTATAAAGTGGAAAAGTATCAATATATTCCAGAGGAACAGCAGTATATTGTGGAAGGAATGCACGAAGCAATTATTAGCAAAGATACTTTTGAGCAGGTACAGGAACTTATGAAGAAAAGAACACGGACACCGGGATTTAATAGCGAAGTGAGAAAGGTAAATCCATACGCAGGAATTATTGTTTGTGGAGATTGCGGATATAATTTCCAGAGGGTTACTTGTCGGGACGGTTATGAGTGCGGTACCTACCACAAAAAAGGAAACACAGTTTGTTATTCTCATTTCATTAAAAAAGAAGTATTGGATTCTATTGTAAAAAATGAAATCCAAAGACAAGCGGAACTGGCACTGAAAGAAAGTGATAAGGATGAAATATTAAAAGTAGCAGATAGGAAGAAGGAGGTGCAGAGACGATGTGCAGAAGCAGACCAGCAGATTGAACGGTTACAAAAAGAACTTGCGGCTGTCCAAAAGTATAAAAAGAAAACTTACGAAAATTATGTAGATGGTGTTCTGGATAAAGAAGAATATCTCTCCTATAAGGCAGAATATGAAAAGCAGGATAAAGATATCAGGGCGAAGATTCAGTTGGCAGAACTAGAGAAAGACAGCTTTGGAGAGGCAGAAGAATCTTATGAAAACTGGATAGAGAAATTTATCAAGTATGGAACATTATCCGAAGTGACAAGAGAAATTGTGACAGAATTGATTGAAAAAATTGTTGTGAATGGAGATAAGAGCATTGATATTGTATTTAAGTATCAGTCGCCTTATCCGGTAGAAAAACAGGCAGTGTAAAGACTGCAAATTTTTTTACAGTAATTTTCCCCTAGTTATAATGAACACACAGAGGGGATTCTCTTCTGGAAAACTATATTGATACAGTTGCGGCCATGGGGCGGACTGTGATCGTTACAGGAACCGGAAATAACGGCAGCCAGCCCTGGCATGCAGGAGGAATCCTGCAGCAGGGGAAAACAGAAGAGATCCAGTTGGCGGTGGGAGCTTTTGAGCCCACATTAAATGTACAGTTATGGAAGGATTATGAAGATGAGATGGAAATTTATCTGGAAAGTCCGTCCGGAGAACGGATCGGTCCATTATATGAAAGGCTGGGTCCACAGCGGCATCTGCTGGAAAATACAGAGCTTTTGATCTATTATGGAAAACCCGGTCCCTATCAGCTGTCCCAGGAAATCTACATAGATTTCATTCCTGAGGGTAATTATGTGGACAGCGGTGTCTGGAAAGTTCTTTTAAGTGGAAAACGTGTGCGCT
Source organism: Blautia sp. MB18-30 (assembly GCF_023669475.1). Classification (NCBI taxonomy): domain Bacteria; kingdom Bacillati; phylum Bacillota; class Clostridia; order Lachnospirales; family Lachnospiraceae; genus Blautia; species Blautia sp. MB18-30. Next base: position 51,610 of record NZ_JAMOYY010000019.1, read on the forward strand.
CCGGGCAGTATTTCCTCTGGCTGCCGGGTGGAAATGTACTGAATCGCGGAACCGGGTTTTATTCTCCGCGGGCTGTGGGAACTTTGACGATTCCTTCCACTGCCGGAAAAGTTATTTCTGTTGGAGCTTATGATTCCAGACAGAATGCCTACGCAGATTTTTCCGGAAGGGGAAGTCAGTTCTTGCCGATCCGGAAGCCTGATCTCGCAGCTCCCGGTGTATCCATCTCCGCCCCGGTTCCCGGCGGAGGCTACGCCACTGTCACCGGAACCTCCTTTGCGGCACCCTTTGTCAGCGGAAGCGCAGCTCTGCTTATGGAATGGGGGATCGTGAAAGGAAATGATCCGTTTCTTTATGGGGAAAAGGTGAAGGCATATCTGAGGAAAGGCGCACAGAGTGTGGGCGGATATGAGGAATATCCGAATGTGGAGGTGGGATGGGGGATTTTATGTACAGCCAAAAGTCTCCCTCATATGTGAAAGTTAAATGTTGTGGTAGAGAGTGGAGCGAAGTTTATATTAAAACTCCTAAACAAATGTTAGACTTAGAAGTAAACTTGTACTTGAATTAGTTTAAACGTTCGTTATAATTAAAATTAGATAATAAAAACGTAAGGAGAAGACTAATGATAGCAGATGAAATGAAAGTCGATAAAGTTCAAACAGGAAAGAGAATTAAAAAGTTAATGGACGAAAAAGGAGATACGGTATTGACTTTATCTCAAATAACAGGGCTATCAAAAAGTGCGATTCGAAATTATATAAATGGGAAAAATCCACCAAGCTTGCAAAATTTAGGGGTTATAGCAGATATTTACAGTGTAAATATCTCTGAAATTGTTGTTTACAGGAAGGAAAAATAAGATGGAAGAATCACAGCAAATGATGATAAAAGAAGGTATTATAGAATATATGAAAACTAAAGTAGGGGTGGAAAGAACTGTTGATGAAATAAAATTATATGTAGAGCAACATAAGGTGAGAATAGATAAAGGTTCAAGTGCGCTTAGAAATGCATTATTTAGCTTAAAGAAGGAAAATCCTGCTTTAATTAATGTGAGAAGGGGCGTATATATATGGAAAGAAGAGAATGTGAAAGAAAAGGATAATACTGTTTCAAAATATGATTTTTCTGATTTTATCACTATTTCAAATTTAAGAAAGCGAGAAAATAATTTGGTGATAAGTATTTTTCAAGATGGTACATTTTCGTTGAATTCAAGTTTATTGCAGTATTTACCTGAAAGAAAAGTTGAAATTAAATTGAAACAAGACTGTTCACAATTAGCAATTATCAAAAAAGGAAATATGAAGATAGATTTGGGGAAAAATGGAAGAATAAAAAATTATGACATTATAAAAAGATTAGAAAAACAGAAGAAGAAATTTCCGATATACTATGTTGGAAGTTGGGATGAACAAGAGGAAATATGGATTGGGAATCTTACCACTAATAACCCCAATAAAAGAAATGTTCGTAGAAAGAAAAATATTAAATAATCAGCGCATTGAGTCTGAAAGTAGTTTATGGGTTATCTCAGTAGATTGAAAAAAAGTATGTGATGTTATGGCAATAAGATTAGTAGAATATTTGAGAAGTCTGGTACGAGAGCTTGCAAAATTGCCGGATGAGACTGAGTGGGTAGAATTTAAATGTAATAACAAGCAGCCACAAATGATAGGTGAATATATTTCAGCTCTTAGTAATGTAGCTGCGTTGTGAACAGAGTTTGTCAAGTAAAGTGTGTAAATTTATATTTTTTGGCGGTCATTTTTTGACCGCTATTTTGCATCTACTAATCAAAAGGAAGTTCCTCACCATTGCGATAAGCTTTATATAGAAGCAACATATCGTGCTCTTTGAGATACTGATAGCAGGTAAGAAGTTCATTCATGAGCGTTATCCATTGTTATTTCACCTGAATTATGTTCCTGTTCTTCAAAATAGTCATAATATTTACTCATAAAAATCCTTCTGAATTCCATTAGAAATTTTCGTATTTCAGTATCCGTGCTTGAATTTAATCGTCCATGGAGAGCTGGTTTCTTACTATAGCCCAATTCGAAACTAATCGACCATTTCGCTTTTTGTAAAGCTCCGTAATTCGCAAATATAATGCTTTCATTACCGAATCCTAATTTTGGAAAGAGCCTTTCTTGGTTACTTTCCGAAAACTGGAGTTGATCGATTCTATGGCGTTTGTGCAGTGTATTGTGGTAAAAGATTTTAGAAATTATATTGATATGGGAACTTATCTGGAACAGATTTTTCCATTTCTTGGAGTACGATTCATTTCTATTTCAGACCAATATGATTCTAAAGATTATAAAGGAAAGAGTTCGGACAGCGAAGTACAGTTTAAAGGACTGATTGCAGATTTTTATGTGAAAGACCAGTCCGTAAAGGTAAAAGCGGCAGTCAGCACTAGACGTGGAAAAGGCGAGGATTGCTGTGGTTCTGCACCTTATGGGTATTGAATTAATCTTGAAAATAAGAAAGAACTGGTGATTGTAGAGGACGAAGCGAAAGTAATCTGCAGAGTATTTGAACTGACCAACCAGCGGTATTCCAAGATGGAAATTTGCAAGTTATTCAATGAAGAGGGGGTACTGACTCCCTTGCAGTCCATGAGTAGACGACAGAAATCAGACAGCAAGAAAGCTACATCAAGAGGATTACAGTGGACGAGTGATATGATACGGAAGATTGTAGATGATAAGACTTATATAGGCTGTATGGTCTATGGAAAGACCAAGATTCCAAATCCCGGAACAGGGAAAGAAGTAGCAGTGCCGAGAAATCAGTGGAAAGTGATGGAAAATCACCATGAGCCGATCGTATCAAAAGAAGTTTTTGAAAAAGCACAGTCCCTGCAGATCAGATACACAAAGAAAAGTAAATTTGACAGGGAAACAACACTGTTAGGTGGCTAGGTGAAGTGTGGAAATTGTCGCAGAAGTCTGACTTCAAGCAGTCCGGTTCATGGTCATATCCTTTATAGCTGCGCTTACAGTAAAGGAAAAGAAGATACAGGATGTTTTGCCGGAAAAGCGGATAACAAAATGCTGGAGCATATTGTGCTGGCAGAAATTAAGGCATATTTACGTCAGAATATCAGCCAAGAACAGATGCAGCAATCTATGAGAAAACAGCATACGGACAGCATAGAAGTCTATAAGACGGAAAGTGCAGATTGTGAAAAGTGTCAGGAGCAGATAAAGATTCAGAACCGTCAGAACTATGAGAAGTATCACGAAGGACAGATGAACCAGAACCAGTTTATGGAAGTCAAGAAGCAGTTGGAAGAAGAAAGAGAACGACTGCAGAAACGTGTACAGGAACTGGAAGAACTGATAAATGGTGAGAAAGAAATCCTGATGAAAAAGAATGTTCCAGTGGAGCAGATGTTGAAGTATTTAGGCTATGAAAAGCTGACACGAGAAATGTTGGAAGAATATGTGCAGGGAATATATGTGTATGATGATGGGAGAGTGGAGGTGAAGTGGAAATTTAGTAAAGATATTGCAAAGTAGTAGTAGTATTTATTATAATGAAGGAAATGATTAGGTTTGTTGAAAGAGTATATGTAGAAGGTATAGGTGGAATATGCAAAAAATAGAAATTAAATATTTGGGACCAGTACAAGAACTGGAAATGGATATCAAAGATTTTAATTTACTTATAGGTGAACAAGCTACAGGAAAAAGTACTGTGGCAAAAGCTATATATTTTTTTAGAATCATAAAATCTACTTTGACGGACTATTTGTGTCAAGTGTACGATACAGCATTATACAATGGCAATGATGTTAGTGATGGGTTTAATAAAGTGTTAAAGAAAGAGTTAAAATCAATTTTCATTTCTTTATTTGGATATAGTTGGGATTTAGATAAACGATTATATTTAAAATATGAATATGCATCGGGGATATGGCTTGATGTAAAATTGAATAAAAACGGAAAACGAAAATATATAAGTGTTCGTTATTCGCCTAAATTAACACAAACGCTAAAAGACTTAGAAAAAGAAGCATTAGAACTTTTCGAGCAAAAGCCAGAAACCACAACTATTAGTTTGGCATATGCAAGTAAGGAAAGACTTCGCAATTATGATAATTTTAAAAACAGTGTAAATAAGATTTTTGATGATTATAAAGAAACCTACTATATCCCTGCTGGACGTAGTATGCTGACTTTATTAGTCAACAATAGATCGTTATTAGAAAATGATAATTTGGATTTGATAACAAGGCAATTTATGCAGGTTATTGATAATATTCATAGAGTTTTTGAGGATGGAATTAGAAATGTTCATAAACGCTATCCTGACGGCGAACGAAGATTTGATGTAACTAAAACTGCGGAAATGTTAATTTCAGATTTGAAAGGCGATTATCTTTATAATGCAGGAAAAGAATATATTGTTGTTGAGGATGAAGAGGAACATAGTGAAAAAATACCAATTAATTTCGCATCATCTGGTCAGCAAGAGGTTTTATGGTTACTTAATCAACTGTATATTTTAATGTTAAAAAAGGAAAAAGCATTTGTAATTATTGAAGAACCAGAAGCACATTTGTATCCAAGCTTACAAAGTAAGGTAGTGGAATTTATTTCATATTTTGCGAATATTAACAATAGCTCAATCTTGATTACAACACACAGTCCGTATATTTTAACATCGGTCAACACGTTGTATTGTGCTGGGAAGGTGATTGAGAAGAATTCTACGTATTCAAAAAAAGTATATGACATAATTGATAGTAATTGTGAGATTGATCCACAAAAAGTTACAGCATTAAAAATCAATAAAGATAAAAGTATTTTAAACTTAATTAATGAGGAACTTCAAGAATTAAATACGGAAATGATTGATGAAATTTCTGACAGCGTAAATGAAAAATATATGGAATTATATTATTTGCTAATGTCAGAAAATGATGTGCTGTAAGGAGAAGCAAATGGCGAAAAAAAATAAAGGAAAAAATAAAGGAAAAAATAAATACAAGGAAAATAAGAAAAAGGAGCCAAATAAATTAGCATTAGGAAAATATACGGATAATTTTGAGTGCTTAAAAAATGGAGAAAAAAGAACTCTAAAAGATTCAAAGTCTGATAAAAATTCAATTATGCCAATAGAGGTTTGTGATGAAGAAGTATATTTGACAGAGCCAGATGGAAAATTGATACCTAATATACAAGATCAACAAAAGTGTGATTTTTTAATATATTGTCAAAAGGTATTGCAAACATGTTTTATAGAACTTAAAGGTGCAAATATATCTGTTAAAGAGGGCTATAATCCGTATGACCAAATTATTGACACAATTAAGTTCTTGAAGAAAGATGATGACTTAAAAGTGATAGTTGCGAATAATATTGAAAAGCATGCTTTTATTGTTTCTCCTGGACGACAAAAAATACCTAAAGGTATAGAAACAAAAGAAAGAGCATTATGGCAGCAGCTTATACAAAGTGGAGACAATAAAAGAAAAATACTGGAGCTTATTCATTATGTTAAGGTAACAAAGTCCGATAGATATAGTAATAATGGGCAAATAATTTGTTCGCCTAAATCACCGGTACAAATACCTTTTCAGAATTAGGAATAATTCTAGCAATGACGTTACATCCTCCCCACCTACTTTGTGACAATTATATAACGTCCTCTATACAGAAATATGCGGTTTTAAGCCATTTTCGTGGCAAAAAAGCCGCATATTTTTTGTAGCAATGACTTGACATCCTCGGGACGGTTGTGTCTGGCAGAGAGTATCCCATACGGCATATCCTGAACATATAGAAACAGACAGGATTTTCAGATACGAGCCTTATGATCCTGACATTGATATGAAGATGAATTCAGTTACTGTCAGAGATGCTAGTGCAAATGGCGAAGCATTCACGCATAATGTAGATAAACAAAAACACAAATATAAAAAGAAGGAGGATTGGGTATGGGATTATTTGATAAGAAGATCTGTGATATCTGCGGAGAGAAAATAGGTTTATTAGGCAACAGAAAACTGGATGACGGAAATCTGTGTAAGGATTGTGCAAAAAAATTGTCACCATGGTTTGAAGACCGGCGGCACAGTACGGTAGAGGATATAAAACGTCAACTGGAATATCGTGAAAAAAACAAAAAAGCCGTAATGGATTTTTGTATAACACGTCAGATCAATACCAGAAATTACAATGTTTTTATTGATGACAATAAGGGGAATTTTACTGTTGCACGGAAGCTGGATGTCAATGAAAATCCGGATATAGTTCCTTTATCCGCTGTTGTGCAGTGCAGAGTTGATGTAGAGCGACAGCAGAACGAGGAAACATATACAACAAAGGATGGAGAAACCGTAAGCTATCAGCCACCGGTATATAAGTATGAATTTGATTATACTATGCGTATTAAGGTAAAAACTCCATGGTTTGATGATATGGATTTTCGTCTGAATACTTTTTCCATAAGCAGCGATAACAGAGGCGAATTGATGGAAGTGGAGCAGACAGGTCATCAGATCATAGCCGCCCTGACACCAAATGCGGCTGGAATGCAGCAGCCCGGGATGAACATGAACAGCGGAATGCAGCAGTCCGGGATGTACATGAACAATGGAATGCAGCAGCCCGGAATGAACATGAACAGCGGAATGCAGCAGTCCGGGATGAACATGAACAGCGGAATGCAGCAGCCCGGAATGAACATGAACAGCGGAATGCAGCAATTTGGAATGCAGATGAACAACGGAATGCAGCAGCCCGGCAGTTTATGGAAATGTCAGTGCGGTGCAGAGAATACCGGAAGGTTTTGCGAATACTGTGGCCAGCCAAGACCATTTTGAGTGATGATAGACAGAGTGGACAGAATTGTTCACTCTGTTTGTGATAACAGGGGTTGAGAATGGATGATTTCTCTGAAAACTATATAATAAAATAGAGTTTTATAGTATACTTATCACAGAGGTGTATTAACGAGAGAGGAATTTTCATGACATACAATAAAAAAAGGGCACTGTCGTATGGAGGAATCCTGATAAGTGTATTTCTGGCGTATTTCTGCAGGCTGGGAAGACTGGAAAATGTTTTTATGAGAAATCTCGCAGATCAGTGTCGTAACTGTATTTATCTGGGAATGTATTGTGCCTGGGTGATTTATCTGGAAAAGCATGTAGTGCATAGAAAAACGCGCAGATGTCTGACTGCAATTGGCTGTCTGATGGTATTCTGGTTTTTTGTGCGGACAGTAAAATTTCATATTTTTCATGATCCGCTTGGAGAACATATCTGCTGGTATCTGTATTATATCCCGATGATCCTGATCCCGGTCCTTGGACTGGCAGCAGCGATGTTTCTAGGGGAAAAGGATGGAGAGAAAACAGTCAGAAAAATTATTGCCTTGCTTGCTTTTGCGGTGGTTTTGATCATCAGTGTTTTTACAAATGATCTGCATCAGCTGGTGTTTCGGTTTTCCGGGCAGCCGCCGCTTTCAGATAGAGATTACAGCTATGGGATTCTTTTTATAGTGATCCAGGGATGGATCATATTTTGCCTGATATGGATGGAAATTATGCTGATCAGAAAAAGCAGGATTCCGGGAAGAAAGCAATTTTGGCTGCCGGTTATTCCGGGAATATTGCTTCTGGGATGGAATATCGGGAATTTACTCCGTCTGCCTCTGATCAAAACAATTGCCGGAGATATGACAGCGGTATGCTGCCTTTTGATGGCGGCAATTTACCAGGGATGTATATTATGCGGCCTGATACAGACGAACAATCGATATTTTGAATTATTCCAGACCTCCGGAGGACTGGATGCAGAGATTACGGATGATTCCTTTCAGCGATATTATCATTCCGGTGATTTTCCTGAGCTGTCACCGGAACTGCGTAAAATTGTAATAAACAGATCAGCTGTACAGGAACAGGGAATCCGGATCAACCATATTCCTATAAGAGGAGGACATTTGTTCTGGTCAGAAGATATTTCGGTGCTTCTGGATCAGTATCAGGATATCCGGGAACAGCAGGAGGAGCTGACTGCCAGAAATCGTCTGCTGCAGAAAACCTATCAGAAAGAAGCTGAGCGGAGAAAAACAGAAGAACAGAACCGACTGCTGAACATGATACAGAATCAGACAGCCGGGCAGCTGGAATTGCTGTCACAGCTGATGGATGAGCTGGAAAGAACGGAGTCAAGGGAACACTATGACCGGATCCTGGGAAAGATCGTGGTTGTTGGTACATATTTAAAAAGAAGAAAAAATCTGGTATTGACACAATATGCATCAGACGGAAATCTGCTTACAATGGAGGATCTCAGACAGAGTCTTGCGGAATCCTGTGACAGCTTAAAATTATGTAAGATCCGGGCGGCTTATTATGTCGAAAATGGTGAAGTGCAGCTGAATGCAGATGATATACTAAAATGCTATGATACCTTTGAATGGCTTGTGGAACGATTGTTTGATACAATGCAGTCTGTTTTTTACCGTGTGTCGCAGATCGATGATGCTTTGCGGATCTCGGTTCATATTGTAGCAGAAGCAGATCTTCGGGGATTAATGTCAGAAAGACCGGAATTAAATGTGCAGCAGGAAGATGAAAACGAATGGTTTATCGGATGTATCGTATTCAGAAAGAGAGGCGGAAGATGACTGATTTTGCGGAATGTAGTATGGCAATGCAGGATTTTTTGATGATCCTTCTTGAAATCTGCCTGATTCTGGAATTGATCCTTCTGTTGATCAGGATAACCTGTTTTTACGGGAAAAAGAAAATTATAACAGCAGTGACTGTTTTTGCAGTTTCTTTTATGCTTATGGGTTTCCTGATGAATGATCACAGATATTGCCAGGGGGAAAGCGCATATCAGCTAATGCTCCGGATGTGTCCAGTCAGTGTTTTGATGGCAGCGATGGTGGTATTGTTGCTTTATCTTTGCTGGGCAATCTGGAGAGAGAGACGCAGATATCATCATTCTCTGTCTTACTGGTCTGTGAATGAAGCTGTTGATGATGTTCCCTGTGGGGTGTGTTTTTCGGATCCTCTTGGAAGGATCGTTTTATGCAACACTAAGATGCATGAACTGAGCAGGATAATGATAGGCTCCTATCTGCAGGATTATGAGGCATTGCGGAAAGTAATAAATGGAGGATCCGAAGCAGAGGGACTTCGCAGATTAAACAGTGACAGTAATGTATTTTATTTTCCGGATGATTCCGTCTGGATGTTTCAGGAATATCGTCTGCATGAGCCGGATTGTGCAGGATATCTGCAGACAGTGGCAGTTAATGTATCAGAAATTTATTACAATGGTGAAAAGATCAGAGCAAATAATGAAAAGCTGGAAATCCTGAATCATAAGCTGGAGGAAATGTATGAAAAAATCGGAGATAAAATAAGAGAGCAGGAGACACTTGCCATGAAAATGCAGGTTCATGACAATTTTGGCCGAAGCCTTCTGTCAATACGCAGGATATTGGAAAGAAAAGAAAATCAGGATAAAATGGATGAACAGCTATCTGCACTAAAGCATCTGGTCTATATTCTTACAGATTCTTCTGTTGAGAATATGGAAGAATTATGCGCGGATACGATCAGGCATGCAGAAGAGCTTGGAATTTATGTTCAGATCAGCGGGAATTTCCCTCAGCATCCCTCCTACAGGCTGCTGACAGACAGAGCGATCCGTGAATGTGTGACAAATTGTGCCAGACATGCCCATGGAAGTACAGTTCTGGTGAAGATAGAAAAAGGTGCAAATGAATACAGCATCCGGATAACGAATGATGGAGATGCACCTGAAAAAAATGCAGAAGAAGGTGGTGGTCTGTCTGCACTGAGAAAAGCTGCGGAGTCAGAGAAATGTATTATGCAGGTTTCTTTTTCGCCGGAGTTTTGTCTGGTGTTGAAAATGCCACTGACAGAAAGGATGGGAGTCTATGGTACGGATACTGATAGTAGAAGATCAGAGGATCATGCAGAAGTATTTTGAAAGTATTATTATGCGGGAACCGGAATTCCGACATGTCCAGACAGTTTCGGATGCCTGTGAAGCTGTAAAGATCTGCTCTTACTCGGCAATTGATCTTGTGCTTATGGATGTGCAGACATTTCATAATCATGATGGGCTGAGTGCCGGAAAGATCATCAGGGAAAAATATCCATATACAAAGGTATTGGTTGTTACTTCGCTGATCGATCCCAAGGTGCTGGAAAGAGCAAAGAGCGGATGTGCAGACAGTCTATGGTATAAGGATCACGGTGAAGAGGAAATACGGAGTGTGATCTACAGAACGTTAAATGGGGAGCATGTATTTCCGGATGTGGCACCGGAGGTGGAACTTAACTGGATCACAAGCGGTGATATCAGTCCCAGACAGCTGGAGATGCTGCGCCTGTATATTCACGGGATGTCATATTCCGAGATCGCAAGGAAAATGGACTGTTCTGCTTCTGGGGTGAGATGGAATTTTCAGGAAATGATCGCCAAGGCGGGATACAGCTGCAAAGAGGATCTGATAGCAGCTGCACTGGAAAGTAAACTGATCGTAACCACACTGAAATAGAAGATCCACAGAATGCAGAAACATATTCGGACAGAGGGAGTTTGGCGTGAGCTGACGGGACATTCATAAATACATCATAAAATTTTGAATAATAGAAGAAAGAGGAAACAGACATGAGTGATTTTTTGACAGAAAAAAATAAAAAAACAGGAATACTGGGGAAACTGAAATGGGTTCTTTGTGGCTTTTTTATACTTTTTTCCCTGGGAGCTATTGGCGCATCGGAGAAGTATATTGGTGAAGGACGCTGGGGAATGGCAGCAACAGAGATCATACTTGGATTGCTGTTTCTGTATCCAACCTTCCGGGAAATTCAAAAAGCATTAAAGAAGAAAAAAGCTGGAGAAATTGCCTGCTGGTTTGAATCCTATGCCCAGAATACCGTCTCATTTGAAAAGCTTGAGCAGGAACTTGGGAAAGGTGCAGTGAAAAAGCTGGAAAAAATTATTGCGGGGGGATATATCCGGAATATCCAGATAGACAGAGAAGGAAATTATATTATGATCACTGCACCGAACAGACGCGTAAATGAGAAGATATATATTACAGTTACCTGCCCCAGCTGTGGTGCAAAGAATCAGGTAATAAAAGGTCGTCTGAGCACCTGTGAATATTGCGGACAGCGTCTTACCCCATGACAAAAGACACCTTTCGGATCTGCCCTGTTAAAGATAAAATCCTTGTGCAATATGCTCAATGCATAAAAAGGATATTTTATAAACAAAATTATATAAGTTGCATATAACTAACGCATGCGGCATAACAGAAGTTGTACAAATATCCGTACACCCATAGACGATTGGGATGAAATCATAGAATAATTTTATAAAAATGGCCAATAAAACTGGATAATATGTTCAAATTATGTTACATTTATTATAGCAGTCAGAGGAAATACTGCGGCCTTTTTGTGGTCGGGATTTCCGGAGGGGCTGAACAAATAACATAGAACTTATTTATTTGGTTTTATTGTTTCTTTCCTGGGAGTGCAGAGAAGGAGGGAACGGATAAGAGCAGATAATCATAAGGATATAATCTTTATAAGGAAGGTGAGCAATTGGAAAACTATACTAAGTACAAGCTGAAAAGCAGTGATGAGCTTGCATCAGTGCTGAACGGCAGGGACAATCTGTTCGTAATCGCCTGTAACAAGTGTTTCAAGGAATTTGAGACCGTTGACGAACCGGATTGCGAGGAATTCCTGAAATTTGCTGCGGAGCAGGGAAAAACCGTCACAGGCAGTGCGAAATTTGATTTTCTGTGTAACAAGATGCACACAGAAAGAAAATTACAGGATCTGCTTCCGGAAGGTACAGAGAATGTAGTTGTGATCTCCTGTGGTCTTGGTATCCAGACAGTTGCGGATCTGGCAGGCAAGCCGGTGATCGCAGCAAGTAATACCCTTAACTACAGAGGACATCACGGCATGGCACTTACCAAGAAGAGCTGCGATGCATGTGCACAGTGTTATCTGAACATTACCGGAGGCGTCTGTCCTATCGTCGATTGTTCAAAGAGTCTTGTCAATGGACAGTGCGGCGGAGCAAAGAACGGTAAATGTGAAGTAGACCCTAATAAAGACTGTGCATGGGAAAAGATCTACCAGAGACTGGCAAAACAGGGCCGTCTGGAAGAGTTCCTGAACCAGCCGGTACAGGTACGTGATTACTCCAAGGTTAACTTCAAGGTGATCAACGATTACGTGAAGTCTATCAGAGAAGACAGACTGAACGGATACTATGGCGGCGTTCATCCGTCAGAGCATAAGGAATTCAGCGAGCATATCGATCTGAAGAAATTCCCGGATCCGAAGACGGTTGTGATCTCCATGTCCCAGCATCTTGGTGCACCTGCCAACCCGATCGTGGAAGTAGGCGACACAGTAAAGGTTGGACAGAAGATCGGAGAAGCTGCCGGATTTATCAGCGCACCGGTACATTCTAGTGTAAGCGGAACCGTAGTTGCTGTTGAGCCACGTATGCATGGTACAAGAGGCAGTGAGGTGATGGCAGTTGTCATCGAATCCGACGGAAAAAATACTCTGCACGAATCCGTACAGCCACATAAAGCCCTGGACGAACTTACACCGGATGAGATCATTGAGATCGTAAAAGAAGCCGGAATCGTTGGTATGGGTGGTGCAGGTTTCCCGACCTGTGTCAAGCTGAAACCTGCAAAACCGGTTGATACCATCCTTCTCAACGGATGTGAGTGTGAGCCATATTTAACAGCAGACCATAAGGTTCTCCTTGAGTTTGCTGATGATATTATTTTCGGTCTGAAAGCGATCCTTAAGACAACAGGTGCTGAGAAGGGCATCATTGTCATCGAGGATAACAAGCAGGATGCGATCGAATTAATGCAGGAAAAAGTTGCCGATATCGGAAATATGGAAGTTTTTGTTGCAAGAACCAAATACCCGCAGGGTGCTGAGAAAACTCTCATCAAGCGTGTCATGGGCAGAAAGGTTCCAAGCGGCGGCCTTCCGGCAGATGTTGGCGTTATCGTAGATAATATCAGTACTGTAAAAGCGATCTCCGATGCGATCCAGAAGGGTATGCCGCTGATCGAGCGTGTTGCAACCGTAACAGGCGAGAAGATTAAGAATCCTGGCAACTTTATCATCAAGATCGGTACCAGCGTAAAAGAGCTGATCGATTACTGCGGTGGATTTACAGATGACGATGTTCTGGTCAAGATGGGCGGACCTATGATGGGATTCCCTCTGAACACTCTGGAGGTACCTATGATGAAGGGCTCCAACGGTATCATCGCCATTGATACAGATGAGACCAAAGAGCAGCCATGTATCAAGTGCGGACGCTGTGTGGACGTATGTCCGATGGAACTTTCTCCTCTGTATTTCGTAAAATATGCGAAAGAAGAGAACTGGCAGGGCATGAAGGACATGAATGTCATGGACTGTGTTGAGTGCAGATGCTGTCAGTATATCTGTTCTTCCAAGATTCCGATCATTAACAGTATCAAAGCCGGAAAAAATGCAGTAAGGGGGATGAAGTGATATGTTGATTACCCAGTTAAAAGCAAAAGAAACTATCGTATCACTGGCAGCCGGAAAGAAAGTTTTTATCATCAACTGCCATGGATGCAAGGAAGTTCGTTTTCCGGAAAAAGAAGCTGTTGAACTTCAGAAGGAGCTTTCCGCTGAAGGAAATGTGACAGGGATCATGACAACGGATTATATCTGTAATCCGGAAAATATGCAGTTACGTCTTCAGAAACACATGGATAAGATCAGGGAAGCGGATCTGGTCCTGGTATTCTCCTGTGGTGTTGGTGTACAGACCATCGCAGAATATCTGGAAGACAAGATGGTATGCGCAGCCTGCGATACATACCCGGTACCTGGTTTCCAGGGTGTAACACCGTTAGAATATAAATGTGACCAGTGTGGTGAGTGTTATCTGAACCTTACCGGCGGGATCTGCCCGATCACAGCATGCTCCAAGAGTCTTGTCAACGGCCAGTGCGGCGGTTCCAAGAATGGTAAATGCGAAGTTGACAGTGACATGGAGTGTGGATGGGAGCGCATCTACAGACGTCTGAAAGAGATCGGACGCCTTGACGCACTGAAATGCCCGACACAGATCCATAATTTCGCTACAGATGATGAAGTGAAATAATAAGCAAAGATTTATTAAGAAGCCAAATTAAATTATGATACGGTTCACCGGAAATATTCCGCAATGTATGCAGCAGAGCAGGTGGACCGTACCCCAAATTTTAAATGATTGGAGCAAATATAATATGAAAATGAAAGAATTATTCGACCGTGGTGAATTTGTAGTTTCTGCAGAAGTAGGACCGCCAAAAGGGATCCATGTAGATGAACTGGTAGAAGAAGCCAAAACTTATCTCAAAGGCGTTCATGCAGTCAATGTAACAGATAACCAGTCTTCGGTTATGCGTCTTGGATCTCTTGCAATGTGTAAAGTTCTCAAAGACGCCGGAATGGATCCGATCTTCCAGCTTGCATGCCGTGACAGAAACCGTATCGCACTGGAGTCTGATCTTTTAAGTGCTGCTATGCTTGGTATTGAGAACATCCTCTGTCTGACAGGTGACCATACGAAGATGGGTGATCATCCGCAGGCAAAACCGGTATTCGATCTTGATTCTGTATCTCTTCTTCATACAGTACAGCTTCTCGAGTCCGGTGTAGATCTTGGAGGAAACCAGCTGGTTGGTGAGCCACCGAAATTCTCCAAGGGTGCCGTTGTATCTCCATGCAGCGATTCCGTTGACGCTCAGCTTGCAAAGATGGAAAGAAAGGTTGCTGCAGGTGCAGACTACTTCCAGACACAGGCTGTATTTGAGCCGGAGAAATTCATCAAATTTATGGAAAAAGCAAAACAGTTCGGAAAACCTGTACAGGTTGGTATCATCATTCCGAAATCTGCTGGAATGGCTAAGTTCATGAACAACAACGTAGCCGGCATCCATGTTCCGGATGAGATGATCGAGGAGCTGAAAGCAGACAAAGAGAAAACAAAAGCTGGTATCACTGGTGTTGAGATCGCTGCACGTATCATTAAAGAGTGCAAGCCATACTGCCAGGGTGTACATATCATGGCACTTGGATGGGAGTCCAAGATCCCGGCACTTCTGGAGCAGGCTGAGATCTGATCAGAACGATTGCTTTATAAAAAATAACCAGAAAAGCTGTCCGGAACCGGATGCAGGAGATGCACACCGACCGGGCAGCTTTTGTGTAAGAAAAAGCTTCTTTATACGGAAAAACTCTTCGGGAAGCCTGCGGGATCCACAGCGGAAGAATTCTAGCTTAAGAGGTAAAGAGACGATGGAAAGTATTATTATCGGGATCGCCGGAGGGTCAGGCTCCGGCAAATCTACATTTACAAACAGACTGAAGAAGCATTTCGGAGACGATGTGGTGGTGATCTATCATGATAATTACTACCGCAGACAGGACGGAATTCCTTTTGAAGAACGTGTGAAGGTGAATTACGATCACCCGGATTCACTGGAAACCGATCTTCTGGTAGAGCATCTCAAAGAACTCAAGGAGGGCAAAACCATCCAATGTCCGGTATACGATTACAGTCAGCACAACCGCTCCGACAAAGTGCTGAAAATCGAACCAAGACCGGTCATTCTGGTAGAGGGAATCCTGCTTCTTGCAGATCCGCGTATCCGAGATCTTCTGGATATCAAGGTTTATGTGGAAGCAGATGCAGATGAGAGGATCTTAAGACGGATCTCCAGAGATGTGGAGGAACGTGGACGGGATTTAAACGGAATCATCGATCAGTATCTTACCACAGTAAAACCGATGCATTATCTGTATGTGGAGTCTACACGGGCGAAAGCAGATATTGTGATCAACAGCGGTAAGAATAATGTGGCCTTTGATCTGTTTGTGTCAAAGATCGGGCAGCTTCTGAAAGAACTGAAAAAATAATAAGTAAAATAAAAAAGCATGTCATACTTTAGGACAGAGCGGATCAAGTTATATCCGTCTGGCTGTGTATGACATGCTTTTTTGAGCGGTTCAGGTGAAGCTGCCTGTATTCACACGCTCTGTATAAATTTTTCCACATAATATAAAGCTGCACCAATGGCAGGTGTATACTGCCCGTGGGTGCCGACCAGAATCTGATCTTTATCCAGGGTAAAGGGTGCGCCTGTGTTGATGTGTTCCAGCAGATAAGTGATGTCTTCTTCCGTAAAATAAGGTGCCAGATATCCGCTGATGATGATCGGCGCATCGATGATCAGGTTCAGGTTTTTCATGGCAAATGCCAGATGGTTCAGGTAATCTTCCCAGTGCTCAGCAAGCCGGGGAGATTTTTTTTCGCGGAGCAGCGGGAAAAATTCCTTCACAGGCATCCCGGCAGACTGTTCCAGAGCGTTGGCAGAGCAGTAGGTTTCCAGACAGCCATGGTTTCCGCAGTAACATAAAGGGCCGTCAGGATTGACGCACATATGCTCAAGGGTTCCGCTGTGCATGGAACTTCCCTGATGAATTTGATGATTGGTGATAATGGCACCGCCCAGGTTTCGGTTCAGAAGGAACACGACAGCACTGTCAAGCTCCGGGTGATTCCACAGCTCCAGAAAAGCAGCGGATTTGGAATCATGTTCCAGATGGCAGGGGTAAGGAAGATGCCGGGAAAAATCCTCCAGTTTCATTCCGGTATTGTTCATGATGTTTCCGTAGATCACAGTGGAATTATCCGGAGAAGTGATCCCCTGTGTGGCAATGGAAATACCCAGGATCTTTTCATTCGGATAGTGATTTTCTGCGATGAATTTTCGTACTTTATCGGTCAGCTGTCTGTAATATTCTTCTGTGTTGGAATAGGGAAGAGCAATGGTTTCTGTATAAAAGGCATTTCCATATAAGTCGATTGCTGTGATATGGAACATGTTTTTCAGGATCCCGATTCCAATGGAAATCCGGAAATCCGAGACGATCTGGATGGCCTGGGCCTTTCGACCACCTGTGGAATCAAAATATCCGTTTCTGTCAATAAGCCCTTCTTTTTCCAGCAGGTTCAGGTTCTGGCTTACGGTGGAAAGCCCCATCTGAAGATCCTGGACGATCTGCATTTTGGAAGTCTGGTGTGTTTTGTATATATATTGGTAAACCTTGGAGCGGTTTATTTTTTTTAAATTGATGGTGGTTAATCCTTTTTCACTCATGAGATTCTCCTGATAAAAGTAATTATAGATATGTTTAAGTCGTGACATGCTCCCACCACTTAAATCTTACGATTTTGAAGTGGGGGCTTCCTGCTCGATTACCCTTTAGGGCAAAGCTAAAACAGGCTATCCCCGCGTGTCCCGCGGTTTTGTTTTTTATGTTTATCC